>JASIJX010000455.1 GCA_030049955.1 Acidobacteriaceae bacterium | reverse complement strand
ATGTAATGCGGCAGCGGAATGTGGCCGATGCGGTCGAGGATCGCAAAAAAATTATCGACCGGTGCAAATTCGATGAGCCGTTCGCCGTAGAGGCCGCGCTCTAGCACCTCCGCTTCGAGGACAATTTCGCCATCCGGCGCAGGAAAGACGAGCCGCTCGCCGATGGCTATTTTGCGGCCCGGGCGGACGAGTGCGCGCCACTGGTTTTCGCCCGCGGGTTCGGTCAGCATGACCTCGATGCGGCCAGTGGGTTTTTCCTTTTCTCGGCGCAGAGTGCGGCGCGCGAAGAGGCGGGCCGGAATCACGCGGCTGTCGTTGAGCACCAGCAGATCGCCAGGCCCAACTCCGGTATTGAGCAGCGAAGGAAATTCCGAGAACACGCTGTCGCGGAACGCGCCTGTGGCGCGGTCCACAACAAGCATGCGGCTTTGGCCGCGCTCGGCGGACGGCTGCTGCGCGATCAGCTCGTCGGGCAGTTCGAAATCGAAGTCCGCGACGCGCAGGCCTGGAACTGCTTCACTCATTGCGCTGCTTTCCCCAGGTATGCGAGCGCGTTCAGGCGGGCGCGCTCGAGTGCATCATTCAACTCAAGCCGCTTGCGCTCGAATTCCTCCTGCGGTAAGTCGGTTGGAATGCTTATTGGCCGCGCCCAGCTCACTACGATGCGCGTGAACGGCTTAGGAACGAAGAAGCGGTCCCACGAGCGCATCTCCCACACGCGCTCTGGCTGGAGATGAAATGAGCCGATGGGCGCGCCGGTGATTTGCGCGAGTTTGATGGGACCCATCTTGGTCTGGTAGATGGGGCCGCGCGGGCCGTCAGCGGTGAAGATCGCGGGACTGCTGCTCTCGATTGCCTGCACGAGGCCCAGCAGCCCTTCGCGCGAGCCACGGGAACTGGAGCCGCGCACGGCGCTGAAACCGAAGAGGCGGAGAATACGGCTGACCAGCTCGCCATCGAAGCTGCGGCTGATGAGGATGGTAGCGTGCGTGCTGCGAAAGTAGACTGTGCACGGCAGCACGCACTGATGCCAGAAGCAGTAGATCTCGGCGCCGGCGCCTTTGCCGAATGGCAGCGCGACTGCGCCTTCTTCGGCGATCGCCTCAAAGCGCCAGGTGCGGCCGACGATTGCGAGCAGCGCCCATACTATGCGCGGTGCGATGGCGAGCAGCAGACGCTGGACGAGCGAGAACCGCGGCTGTCCGTCTCCCGATGCGGAGATTTGCGGCGCATTACTGGCTTGGTCCACGGCCGTCATTGGGGCAGTCACTAGCTTGATTTTAGCGGAACTAGCGGTGTTAGCGGAGTTAGCGGTGTTAGTGCCCTGGAGCAGAGGTTTGTTGCAAATGACAACGCCCCGAACCGCAGATCCTTCGGCTTCTTCACCCCGATTTGCCTCAGGATGACAGATTGGTTGAACCTGCTGAATTCGGGGAGAGAGATCAGAGTGACTGGCCGGCTCCGCGGTTGCTTTTCCTAGCTCCGTAGCACCGCTGCTTCTCAGCTATAGCGCAGCCAACGCACCAGCTCCGGCAGGGTGGCACGCTTGCCATACATCAGGATGCCCACGCGGTAGAGGCGCGATGAGAACCAGAGCACGGCCCAGATGCTCAGGATGAGAAGAGCAATCGAGACGGCGATCTGCCACAGCGGCGGCATCTGAAGGCCAATGCGCGGCACCATGATGAAGGGAGACGTAAACGGGAAGAGCGAAGCACCGGTCGCCCAGGCGGAGTTGGGATTGTTAAGGACCAGAGGAATGATTCCGAAGCTGAACCAGGTGGGCAGCACGGCAAGCGGCGCATACATCTGGAATTCCTGCACCGTCTCGCAGGTGGCTGCAAGGCCCGAGAACAGCGAGCTGTAGAGCAGGAAGCCGAGCACGAAGTAGACCGGAAAGAGCACGCCCTCGACCCAGGAAAAGCTGATCGAAACATCGCCGCGCATCAACGTTGCAGCCAGCGCCGAGCCGCTGAGCAGACCGGCAGCGAGCACCCAGATGGCGATTTGCGTGAGCCCCACGCCGCCGATGCCGATGAGCTTGCCGGTGAGCAGATCGCCGGGCCGCACGACCGAGAGCATCACCTCGAAGATGCGTGAGGTTTTCTCCTCGATGATGGAGCGCGCCATATCCATGCCGTAGAGCAGAATGGGCATGGTGAGCAGGAAGATCTCCAGCATGATTTTGCCCAGCGTCACCCTATCGCTGCTTCCGCCGGCCTTGCCGGCCGCATTCAGGCGCAGGGTTTCCACGGGAATGTTTTTGAGCAGCGCATCGAGGCGCGCGCCGGGCACTCCGGAAGCGGCCAGCCGCTGCCGCAGCACAGCATCGTTCAGTGCGGATTCGAGCCTGGCGGCAGTTGCCGTATCGCCGGCCGAAGAGGAGACATAGGTTGCGCTGAACGAATCATCGCTCAGCGGTTGTATCCAGAGATACCCGTCGATCGCCTTGCTGCGCACCTGCTGCGAAAGCGTGGCCCTTCCCTGCTCTGTCGCCGGTGCGTCGATGTCCACGCTGAGCTTTGCGTTTTTCTCCGCGAGCAGTTGATTGCGCACGGCCGTGGCCAATGCCGTGCTTGGAGCGGCAATCACAATATGCCTGACCACGCCGAGAGAGCGGGTCGTAAAGAAGCTCCCGCCCATGATCAAGATGATCAGCGCCGGCACAAGCACGGTGGAAAGCCGGAAGGCGCGCCCGCGAATCTTCTCAAGATACTCGCGCCTGGCAATGAGCAGGACGTTGCGCGGCAGCTTAAGCATCGAGCTTACCTCCCATCATTTTGCCTCCCACGGTGCGGATGAAGATCTCTTCGAGCGAGGGCTCGACAAGCTCGAAGCGGTAGATCGTTGCGCGAGTGGAAGCTTCGCGAAGCAGCTTCTGCGCGTCGCCATGCGGCTTGAGCAGGATCTCCGCATGGCCGGAGAAGTTCTTCGCCTCCGCAACTTCATCGCTTGCCAGAAAACCGGCATCGCCTTCGAACTCGACATTCACGCGATTGCGCTCGTAGCGGCTCTTGATCTCGCGCATTCTGCCGGCAAGAACGGCCTCGCCCCTGTTGATGAGGCAGATGGAGTCGCACAGCTTCTCCACCTGGTCCATGCGGTGGGTTGAGAAGAGAATGGCGCGGCCCTGCGCCTTGAGCTCAAGCAGCGTGCTCTCGAGCAGTCCAGCGTTCACGGGGTCGAGGCCGCTGAAGGGCTCATCCATCACGATCAGCCCCGGTTCGTGCAGGATCGACCCAATGAATTGAATCTTCTGCTGCATTCCCTTGGAGAGCTCTTCGGTTTTCTTTTCGAGCGCGTCGGCAATTTCCAGTCTTTCCGCCCAATGGGTGGCGCGCCGGCGTGCCTCTTCGCCGCTTACGCCGTGCAACTGACCAAAGAAGACGAGCTGGTCGAGCACCTTCATCTTCTTGTAGAGACCGCGCTCTTCGGGCAGGTAGCCGACGTGGTCGAGGCTCTGGCGGTCGAATGGTTTTTCAAAGAGCCGCACCTGGCCGGAATCGGGCATGGTGATGCCCATCATCATGCGGATGGAGCTGGTTTTGCCCGCGCCGTTTGGACCGAGGAGGCCGAACATCTGGCCGGCGTCGATAGAGAGGCTTAATTGATCAACGGCGATCTTGTTCTCATAGGCTTTCGTGACTCCTACGAGTTCGACAACTGGCATGGACTCTCCCGCCGCTCAATGATTGCTATCGGCCTGGGTGAAAATAGGAACTTACCTGCTGTGAAGTTTAGCAAAGGTGGGCCTAGATCAGTTTCATGTTCTCGGGGTCCCATTGCACGACTGCGCCGCGCTGCATGCTCAGGTTGCTGAGCAGCGCGGCGCCGGCGGCGCGGTAGCCGAAGACGGCGTCCTCGACAACAGGCTTGCGCGAGCGTACCGCGGCAAAGAAGTTGCTGAAGTGATCGTAGCTGTCGCTGTAGCCTTGCGGCGCATCGAAGCGCTCGAAGCCGGCGGCGGGCGCGCCCATCGGGTGCCGCAGCGGATATTTGACGCGGTATTCGGCCAGGAATTTTTTCTGCGTCGCCTCGGTAAACGTATCGATGGTGTAGCCCGGCTCCTTTTCGCGTGGCACGCGGCTCACGCTTACGGAGTTGCCGGCGATCTCCATGGTTCCTTCCGAGCCGGTGAAGATAAGGCCTTCGCTTTCTTCGCCGCCGTCGACAAAATTCACGCGCAGGCTGAGGTTGAAGTCCTCGGGATAATCGAAGAGCCCCAGCACCACGTCGGCGGCGTCGCGGCCATCCTTCCAATAGCGCAGGCCGCCGGTGGCCATGCCGCGCGTCGGGCCTTTGGAGCCGGTGATGAAGTGCGTACCACTGAAGAGGTGAACGAACAGGTCGCCGGCCACGCCGCTGCCGTAGGCGTTCCATTTGCGCCACTGGAAGAAGTGCTCAGCGTTGAAGGGAATCTTCGGGGCGGTTCCGAGAAAGCGCGGCCAGTCGCAGGTTTCCGGCGAGGCATCGGGAGGAACGGTGTAGTCCCATGCGCCGATGGCGGAGTTGCGGTCCCAGTGCGCGGTGACCATGTTGAGTTTGCCGATGGCGCCTGAGGCGAGCAGTTGTTTTGCTTTTTCATAGATCATCGAGCTCACACGCTGGCTGCCGATCTGCAGAATGCGGCCAGTTGTGTGCGAGGCCTCGATCATCTCCGGCCCGTCGGCGTAGACGTGGATCATCGGCTTCTCGCAGTAAACATCCTTGCCGGCCTTCATTGCGTCTACTGCGGCCTGCTTGTGCCAATGGTCGGGCGTGGCGATGATGACGGCGTCGATATCTTTGCGCGCGAGGATTTCGCGGTAGTCGCGCGTGGTGAAAAGATCAGCGCCCCACCGCTCCTTCGAGCGCTCCAGACGGCCGTTGTAGCAGTCAGCTACGGCCACCAACTTTACGCCTGGGACTTCGAGGGCGGTTTTCGTGTCACCCTGGCCCTGGCCGCCGGCGCCGATGAGCGCGAGCTGGATGTGATCGTTGGCGGTGATGGGCGCGGACGGCTGATCCTGTGCGGCCGCAAGCGCATGGACACTGCCGGCGAGCAACGTAGCCGCCGATGCGGCCCCAGTGACTTTGAGAAAGCTTCTGCGATCGAGTGCGTGCGCATCAGGTACGTGCATGGATGGCCCTCCCGGCCGGCTGCTTTGCTGCCGCATACCACCATACACGCAGGGGCGACTGAGGTAATGCTAAATGCGCAGTCCCTCAGGGGCTGAAGCCCGACATATTTTGCTCGGAGCTTGCGGCACGACTGAAGTCGTGCCCTTTCAAAACCACCGGGCTTTTTCAGCGGGCACAGGCAGAAGCCGCCGGTTATGACCCCAAATAGACTGTGGTCTTGATCAGGACGGCCGGTTGCGTCCGCGGATATTTATGATTTCTGCCTTGGGACGGCCGAGATCGCGGTAGAACTGGTGCATCTCGCGGTCCATCTGCTGCAGGCGGTCTTCCATCTTTTGGAACCGGAAATAGAGAAGGGACAGGCCTGCCAGCACCAGCACGGTGGGGATGCCAACCGCGAGAATCAGGGGAAGAGTCAGCATAGCGAGCCCAGAGCGATTCTACTCCCGATTGAATTCCTCGGTAAATCCCGGGCCGTTTGCTTCCCTCGCGGGCTGAAGCTCCATTCACTCGCCGGGATTTTACTTACGGGGTGATGCCTGCACCCTGCAGCGCGTTGTCCGGTGGCGCGCGGGCCATTTAGCATCCATCCTGTGCCTGCCCTTGCAGATGATGTGAAGTACGTGCGCGGCGTTGGACCGCAGGTCGCGGAGATGCTCGCGGCCAAGGGGATTCGCACGGCCGAAGATTTGCTCTACCATTTGCCCTTTCGTTACGAGGACCGGCAGAATCCGCGCAGCCTGGACGAGTTGAAGGCGGGCGAAACGGCCAGCGTGATTGCCGAGGTGCGCGGGTCGGCGCTGCTGCGCACGCGGCGCGGACCCATCTTTGAGTTGACGATTGGGCAGGGCCGACGCGCGATGAAGTGCATCTGGTTTCATGCGGCGTACCTGCAGGGTAAGTTTCTGCCCGGACAGACGGTTGCGGTGTACGGGCGCGTGGAGCCTTCGCGGTCGACAAGCAACCTGAAGATGATTCAGCCGCAGTTTGAGGTGCTGCCCGATGCAAGCGCCGACGCGGAGACGCGGCTGCTCGAAGTGGGCCGCATTACGCCGGTATACGAGTCGCTGGGCGGCAGCCGCCTGGCCTCGCGCTGGCAGCGCAAGGTGATCTTCAATCTGCTTGAAGCGGTGCGCGGCGCCGTGCCGGAGACGTTGCCGAGGACGCTGCTCGATCAGCTCGATTTGCCTAACCGGGAAAGCGCGCTGCGCGAGGTTCATTTTCCGCTGGAGGGAACGTCGTTTGCGCAACTGCAGGCCTGGTCCACGGCCGCGCATCGGCGGCTTGTCTTCGAGGAGCTGTTTTTTCTTGAACTGGGACTCGAGATCAAGCGACGGAAGATGAAGGAGCGGCCGGGTATTGCGTTCTCTACCGGCGAAAATGTGCGCGAAGCCATCCGCGACGTGCTTCCCTTTCACCCGACTGCGGCGCAGAAGCGCGCGCTGGGTGAGATCGTGGCCGACATGCGCGAGCCTACGCCGATGCGCAGGCTGCTGCAGGGCGATGTGGGTTCGGGAAAAACCATCGTGGCGCTGCAGGCGATGCTGGTGGCAATCGAGAACGGCTACCAGGCCGCGCTGATGGCGCCGACGGAGATTCTGGCTACGCAGCATTTTCTGGCGGCGCGCAAACTGCTGGAGCGGTCGAGCCGGAAGCCGCGCGTTGTGCTGCTCACGGGCTCGCTCGACGACGATCGCAAGCGGTCGAACCGCGGGCTCATCAATCGCGGCGAGGCGCAGCTCGTTATCGGGACGCATGCGCTGATTGAAGAAAAGGTTGAGTTCGACCGGCTGGGGCTGGTGGTGGTCGACGAGCAGCACCGGTTTGGCGTGCTGCAAAGGTTCCGGCTGATGAAGAAACCGAATCAGGCAGAACCCGACATGCTGGTGATGACGGCCACGCCTATTCCGCGCACGCTGGCGCTCTCGCTCTACGGCGATCTCGACCTGAGCGTACTGGATGAGCTTCCACCGGGGCGCACGCCGATTGTTACGAGGCGCGTGCCGGATGAGCGCGCGGATGAGGTGTGGGATTTTGTGCGCAAGCAGGTTGCGCTGGGACGGCAGGCATATATTGTTTACCCGGTGATTGAGGGCGCGAAAGACGATCAGCCGGAGCTGGATTTTTCACACGATCCGGAGGATGGCGTGACGTCCCGTCCTTCTCGCAAAAATCGCGAAAAGGACGGGGCACGAGAAGAGTTGTTCCCGGATGCAGTGAAGGAGGCCAGCCCGACAGCCAAATCGGGGCTAAAGTCTGCCGTGGAGATGTACGAGAAGCTACGCACGGGACCGCTGGCCGGGCTGCGCGTGGGCCTTCTCCATGGGCGGCTCGATTCCGATGAGAAAGACGTGATCATGCGCCGGTTCCAGCGCGGGGAGATTCAGGTGCTGGTGGCAACGACGGTAATCGAAGTGGGCGTGGACGTGCCGAACGCTTCGGTGATGGTCGTGGAGCATGCCGAGCGCTTCGGTCTGGCGCAGTTGCACCAGTTGCGCGGGCGCGTGGGGCGCGGCGCGGCAAAGAGCTACTGCATCCTGATGACGGGGCCGAGGGTTTCGCCGGTGGGCGAAGAACGGCTGAATGCGATGGTGCGGACGCAGAATGGCTTCGAGCTGGCCGACCTGGATTTGCAAATGCGTGGGCCGGGGGAATTCTTTGGCACGCGACAAGCGGGGCTACCGGAGTTTCGCGTTGCAAATATTGTGCGCGACCGGCAGTTGCTGGAACTGGCCAAGCAGGAGGCGGCGAAATTTGTTCACAAACCCGACGCCGCTATCACAGACGCGGAGCGTGCGCGCGTACGCGCGCATTTGAAGGATGCTTGGCAGAGGCGGTATGGGCTGATTGAGGCTGGGTGATCGTCTCCTCAACGCGTCCTGAGCTCAGCAGACGAAAAGCAACCGCAGGTCCTTCGACTCGCGCTGCGCGCTCGCTCAGGATGACAAATCAGTGTGAGATGGGAGCCGTAAGGCAGTCTCTTAGGCCGCGTCCGAGACCTGCGTTCCGGCGACGGCTTTTGCGGGGAAGGTTTGGATTTCGAGATCGACGCTGGCGATCTGAGCGCCGCAGTCGATGTGGTGGCTGCGCGTGCACTGGCAGAGCTCGGTAAAGCGGAGGTGACCGGTTTGGCTCAGTTCCAGTCCGGCGCCGATCAGCACACTGTAGATGTCGAGACAGGTGCGGCGCTCGAACTCGAAGAGCATGTTGATGAGGCCGGTATCGTTTGCGCCGCGGCTCAGTACCCAGCCGCCGCAGCCGAGGATAGCGCCGGTAAGCGTCTGCACCAGCCGCGAGGGCTCTTCCATGGAGACCGCTTTCATCTCAAGCGCCCACGGCAGTTCGGTGGATGTTCCCGCCTTGAGTCCCGGCCTCGCTTCCGGCATAGTCTGCGGCATCGCCTGCCTCCAACTGACTTATCGCCACCGGAGTCGCGGGGGTTCACCCGTGTTCCGGAGTCGAACGGACCTTCGGCAGAATTTGCACGGATTTGACCAGATTTGACCATCTTTGGAACAAACTGCGTTAGCCTCTTTGGAAAGCGGCCGTCGATGGGTACTTTGGGGTAATTGGCTCCTGGCGGAGCGAGACTTTGTTGTACTTTGGTAATGGCATGATCGTCGGCTCCGGAATTGATCTGATTGAAATTGCGCGCATCCACGACTCCGTGGAGCGCTTCGGACAGCGTTTTCTTGATCGCGTCTTCACGGCGGGCGAACAGGCCTATTGCCAGAGCAAGCGAAAAGCGGCCGAGAGCTTTGCTGCCCGCTTTGCGGCAAAGGAGGCTGCGGCCAAGGCGTTGGGAACCGGAATCAGCCAGGGCGTGAGCTGGCGCGAGATCGAGGTGGTGCGCGCGGCCAGCGGCAAGCCAGGGCTGCAATTCCACGGGCGCGCCGCCCAGATTGCCGAACGGCTGGGGGCGACGAACGCAACGGTTTCACTCACTCACAGCTCGGACATGGCGATGGCGAGCGTGGTGCTCGAAGATTGCTCCTGAGGACTGCGCCGGAGGCCGCAATGAACACAGACGGTCTGTTATCCTCTAGACGTCCACCGGCTTACGTTTCGCACGAGGAGACACGTTGCCAACTCGCAAAGAGATTCAGTGGTCACAGCTGAGAGTGGGCGCACTGGTTCTAGTCGCCGTGGCCGTGCTCATCGGACTGATTTTCCTCATGTCCGGGACGACGGGCGGCCTGTTTGCCCAAAGGCTGAGGTTGCGCGCCTATTTTGCGAATGCGGCTGGCTTGAAGAACGGCGCGCCGGTGACGCTCCAAGGGGTCACCATCGGCAACGTGAAGCGCATGAACGTGGACCCGAGCCATAATCCCAATCCAGTGGAAGTCGTCATGGAAGTTGGCAGGGAATCCGCTGGCGGCCTTCACACTGACTCCACCGCAACCATTGCGCAGGCCGGCGTGCTGGGCGACAGCTATGTCGATATCGATTCGACGCGCGCCACCGGCCCCATTCCGCAGAACAACGCCGTGCTCCCCACCTCCGGCTCGCCTACCGTGCAGGATGTGATCCGCACCAGCCAACAGTCGATTGAGCAGGTGCAGCTTCTCGTGCAGAAGATTGATACGCTGGTGAACGCGCTGAACACGGACAAAGGATTAATCGGCACGCTGATCAACGATCCGGATCTGGCAAAGAAGGTAGTTTCGATCGCCACGAACCTGCAGACGGTAACCAATGCCATCTCCGGCGGCAAGGGCTCGCTGGGCAAATTCGTCACCGACGATACGCTTTACATGCGTGCGGCCTCGGCCGTCGACAAACTAGACCAGATTGCCACGGCTCTGAACGAGGGCAAGGGGTCGGCGGGAAAATTCCTGCACGATGACACGCTCTACAACAACCTGAACTCCGCCGTGGCCAACACCAATGAGCTGGTGGCCAACATCAACGCCGGGAAAGGCGCGCTGGGCAAGGTGGCGCGCGATCCTGAGTTTGCGCGCAAGCTTGATGATACGGTCACGAACCTGAACGGCATTCTCACGAAGATCAATGAGGGCCAAGGCTCGGCGGGGCAGTTTGTGGTGAACCGCAGCTTCTACGATCACGCCAACCAGACGCTCGACCAGGCTCAGCAGTTGCTGCAGGCGTTCCGGGCAGATCCGAAGAAATATCTTCAGATTCACATGAAGCTGTTTTGAGATTGCCGGGAACCGTACCACCATAGTCTTCGTATCTGCGGCTGGAGGTTTCGATGAGCCGGCGGACGATTTCTGCCTTGGGTAGCGCTTTGTTTCTTGCTGCGGGGGTGTTTGCTGTTCTCGCCTCCGTTCGCCAGAGCCATGTGCTTGCCGCGGCCGACACAGAGCCAACTTATAACCGCAACGGCGATTTGATTGCGCCGGCCCGATACCGGGAGTGGACCTATCTGACCTCCGGAATCGACATGAGCTATACGGCAAATGCGACGCCAGGCCACTCCATGTTCGACAATGTCTTTGTGAATCCGGAAGCCTACCAGAGGTTTGTGAAAACGGGAACGTGGCCCGACAGGACCATCATGGTTCTGGAAGTTCGAGAGGCGAAGGACAGAGGCTCAATTAACCTGGGAGGCCATTATCAGGGCACCGATGTGATGGGCATCGAAGTGCATGTAAAGGACGAGACGCGCTTCCCGGCTAAGTGGGCTTTCTTCGAAGTGGATTCTGTCAAAGGTATAGGAACTCTGATTCCGCAGGGTGCGCCCTGTTATAGCTGTCACGCCGAGCATGGCGCGGTGGACACAACGTTTGTACAGTTCTATCCGACTCTTCTGCCCATTGCGCGCCAGAAGCAAACTCTGAGTGCCGCGTTCCAGAAGGAAAACGCGATGGTGGCCAAGCCTTAGCGGCCGCGCACGCAGCATCAGGCGTCAGCGGCTTGCGGCTATTTCTGTTCTGCCTCGGGGTTGCCGGAATATCTTCCAGAACTCAATGAAGGCCTTGAGGCGCACGACCTGGAAGAAGTCGTTTGCGACCAGATAGAACACGGCAGCTCCGGCAGTGACAACGTGCAGCGCGCCGGGGCCGAGCTCGTCGCTGAAGGGCAAGGGCGCAGCGGAAAAGACCATCGCCAGCACGATGAGCGCCAGCTTCACAATGCCCATTACCAGGTTGATCTCTGCCAGCTTGCTGGTGAATCTTTTGCCCAGCCGGAAGCTTTGGCCAAGCGCGGAGAGCGCGGAGCGCTCTTCGAGAAGCATGAGGAGCGGGGCGATGGAGACAGCCCAACTCATCAGCGCGAACGCGGTGAAGAAGCCCAGTGACAGGAAGATGGCCCAGATGAAGTAGCCGACCAGATCCGGCTCGCCGACGACGGTGATGTGCGCGGCTGCGGCCCACTGCATTGCGCGATACCAGCCGAAGAGCGTGAAAGCGAGCAGCGCCATCCACGCGGTTTGTAATGAGATGAAGGCGATGGGGCGGAAGCGCAGACGGGGATCGAGGCGCACGAGCAAGATACTGCGGCCCAGTCCAGAAGCCACAATCCACGCTGCGGCCGCAAGCGGCACGAACCAGCGCAGGACGGCGAAGACGTGCGGCTGGTAGTACGACCACACGCTGACAAGCTGCACCGCTGCAACCCACGGATTCTGCGTGTCGACTGAGTTGAAACCGGAGTTGGCGAGCGGATTTGAGGCGAGGATTTTCTGCCACTGCTGCCACCCGATGCAGAGCAACGGAATCCCAACCGCCCAGCGCCAGAGGACTTCAACGGCGGTAAGCGAAGGCCGCTTGAAGACCTGCCCCATGTGCTCCACCAGCAACTGCGTGCCGCGAACGGGTGTCGCAGTTGCTGGGGATTTCATCACTGCTGAATTGGCAACTGTCACTTCACTACCATGTTACTTCACTGCGAAATTACTTTACGACCAGGTTCACGGCGCGGCCGGGCACCACGATCACCTTGACGACCGTTTTGCCGCCGGTGCGCGCCCGCACCTTTTCATCGGCCAGTGCAGCAGCCTCGAGGGCCTTACCGTCAGAGCCTGCGGGTACACGAACCACCGTCACCAGCTTGCCATTGATCTGCACGGGAACTTCGATCTCATCCTCTCGCGCCAGCCCGGGATCGCTCTTCGGCCACGGCGCGCGGAGGATCGCGCCCTGGCCGCCCAGCTCTTCCCAAAGCTCCGCTGCGAGGAACGGCGCAAACGGCGCCAGCAGCAGAATGAGATTCAGAAGCAGTTCGCGCAGCACGGCCGGAGGAACTTCACCTGCGGCAAGCTGAGCATCGGCGGCCTGCATCTCGTTCACGAATTCCATGATGGCTGCTACGCAGGTGTTGAAGTGCCAGCGGCCTTCGAAGTCTTGCGTGATGCGGGCGATGGTCTGATGCAGCTTGCGCTGGAGCTTGAGTGCAGGACTGGAGGAACTTCCCTCAGGGGCTAAAGCCTCCAAATTCTGCGCAGCTGCTTCGGCACGACTAAAGTCGTGCCCTTTCAAAACCTCCGCTGCGCCACGGGCCACGGATGCGTACTTCATCGCCAGCCGGTAGACGCGGCCGAGGAAGCGGCTGACGCCGGCGACGCCGTCTTCCTGCCAGTCGAGGTCGCGATCGGGCGGCGCGGCGAACAGCGCGTACA
>JASIJX010000454.1 GCA_030049955.1 Acidobacteriaceae bacterium | reverse complement strand
AGTGCAGCGGCTTGATGGCAAGACCTGCGAGCGCAACACCCACGCCTGCGGCAAGCGCCAGCATGGCCCGCGGATTGATGCCTTTGGTGTAGTAGTAGCTGCCATCGCGATGGTAGAGCGAGTTCACATCCAGCTCTGTGCCACGGATAAGGAAGTAGTCCGCAACCATGATGCCGGCCACCGGTCCCAGCAGGCCTGAATAGCCAACCAGCCAGCCGAAGATGTACGCATCGGGCGTGGCCAGCAGCTTCCACGGGCACATGGCCAAACCCAGAAAGCCCGTAATCAGTCCGCCGGTGCGAAAGCTGATGAGACGCGGATACAGATTCGAAAAATCGTTGGAGGGCGAAACCACATTGGCGCCGATGTTGACGTTCAGCGTGGCGATCAGGATTCCGATCATAGCGATGAATGCCACTACCGGCTGATGAAAGCTGCCGATAAGCTCAATCGGATTCCAGATGGCATGGCCGAAGAGAACCGCGGAGGCCGAAGTAACCGCGATGCCAACAAACGTGTAGAGCGTCATGGCCACTGGCAGTCCGAATGCCTGGCCCCACGACTGCGCGCTCTGCGATTTCGAATAGCGCGTGAAGTCTGGAATATTCAGGGCCAGTGTTGCCCAATAGCCGACCATCGCCGTGAGCGAGGGAAAGAAAACAGCCAGGAATTCGCGCGTGGAGTGAAACTGGCTAGGCGTAGAAAGCATGGTGCCGAAGCTGCCGGCCTTCATGCGCACCCAGATGAGCAACGCAGCGGCCATCAGAAACATGCACGGTGCGCCAAAGGCCTGCAGCCGGCGGATGGAATCGACTCCCTTCCACACCACAACCATATTCAGCAGCCAGAAGCCCAGAAAGCAAAACCACAGCGACACGGGCTTTGCCGCGGCCGCAGGCCAGATAACGCCAAGCATCGCGTAAATTGCCGTGCCGCCGATCCACGACTGAATGCCGAACCAGCCGCAAGCGACGATCGCCCGCAGCATAGCGGCAAGGTTTGCGCCGCGTACGCCGAATGGCGCCCGGATGAACACCGGAAATGGAATGCCATACTTGGCGCCGGCATGCGCGTTGAGCAGCAGCGGAACAAGCACGATCAGGTTGCCGAGCAGCACCGTCCCTACAGCCTGCTTCCAGTCCATGCCCTTGGCGATGAGCGAGGAGGCAAGCTGATAAGTGGTGATCTCCATGCACATGGAGAACCAGAGCGCCGTGTAGTTGTAGAACCCCCAGTTACGGCGCTCGCGCGGCGTAGGCCGCAGATCATTGTTCGACAGGGTTGGGTCAACGGTGCTCACGGGACCTCCTGCAGACCCTGTTCCCGCAGGCCTCCAGGAGTTCGACGTTAATTTAGAAACGCTTCCCGAATCAACTGGATTCTTTGCGCTTTTACGGCCCCATGCCGGCTGGTAACGCGAACAACGATGCGTTGCGCGCCTCAACTAACTGTGAGAACAAGCTTGCCGAAGTGACTGCCCCGCTCCATCTTCGCGAGCGTTTCGCGCGCCTTCATCCAGTCGAAATCCTCGTAAATGGGCCGCAGTTGCGCGAGAGTCACAGCACGATTCATCTCCACAAAATCGCTTCGCGATCCTACATAGATGCCCTGAATACGCGCCATTTTGTGCAGGATCAGCGGAATGGCAACCGGCTCCGCAGCCCCGGCCAGCACACCCACCTGTGCCACAGTGCCGCCGGTTCGAATCGCCTTGAGCGACCGCGGCAGCGTGCCCGAGCCGCCCACTTCCACCACAAGGTCGACGCCTTCGCCCGTCTGTTCCACAACCCATTTATCCCACTCCGGGTTGTTGCGGTAATTCAGACCGGCATCGAGGCCCAGCGCCGCCGCGCGTTGCAGCTTTTCATCGCTAGAGGAAACGCCAATCACCCGCGCTCCGCGCAGCCGCGCAAACTGCAGCGCAAAAATCGAAACGCCTCCCGTCCCCTGGATCAGCACCGTGTCTCCCGGCTTCACATCGCCGGCGGCGAGCGCATTCCATGCGGTCACGGCGGCACAGGGCAGCGTCGCCGCTTCTTGAAAGCTCAGGTGCTCCGGCACCCTCACCAGGCCTGTCTCGCGAAGCACCACAAGCTCTGCCAGCATGCCATCGATATCGCCGCCCAGCGCGCCGCGGGCCCGCTCCGCCGTCAGCGGCCCATCAAGCCAATTCTGCATAAAGATGCCGGCCACGCGGTCGCCCGGCTTCCACGTGGTTACGCCGGAACCCACTTCCACCACCTCGCCGGCGCCGTCCGAGCAGGGAACGCGCGGCAGCCGCATTTTGGGGTTGTAGAGGCCCTTCACCATCATCAGATCGCGAAAATTCAGTGAAACTGCGCGCACCTTGACCAGCACTTCACCCGGTCCCGGCGTGGGCCCGGATGCCGGCGTTGTCCTCTCCACAAACTCCAGCGAATCAACACCGAACTTCGCAATCTGCCAGGCGCGCACGGCTTAATCCTCCCTTCCGGATATGGCTTAATCCTCCCTGCGGATATTGACTGAATTCATACCCCGGGATGACGGCGGCGAAAACCCCAGTAAAATCAAGATATGGCCCGTGGTTGGGAAAGTAAATCTGTGGAGGAGCAGATGGCAACTGCCGTAGAACGACCATCAACCGGTTCAAATGGGAACGCAAGCCAGGAAAGCCGGCGCCAGGCCGCTCTCGATCGTGCAGTTCGCGAACGCCAGAAGCAGGCGCTCAAGCTGCAGCGCGAAAACATTCTTTCGCAAAGAACATCGAACCCGGCGCGCCGCTCGGCTCTCGAAGCCGCGCTGGCCGAGATCGAAGCACAGCTTAACGCGCTGGGTTAGCCTGCCTGTTCTCGCATTGCCGCCCGCTAAGTCACCATCTCGCGGTGAAGTAGCAGTGTATTTGCCTGATGCACGCTGGAAAGCGAGATGCGCGCGATGTTCACGTGCGCAGGCCGCGTCACCGCCCACACAATCGCGTCCGCAATGTCCTCGCCGGTGAGCGGCGTCAATCCCTGGTACACCTTCGCCGCCCGCTCCGTATCGCCGTGGAAGCGCACCTGGCTGAACTCGGTCTCCACCAGTCCCGGATTGATG
>JASIJX010000007.1 GCA_030049955.1 Acidobacteriaceae bacterium | reverse complement strand
TAGATCGAAAAGAAGAACAGGATCGATGCAGCGCCGGTCGTGAATGCCAGCCACGCATAAGCGATGGTCTTGAAGACAAAGTTGTCCGTGTGGTGGAAGAAGATAATTGTCAAAAACTGCTGCACGCCCATGTTGAGGAAGATGCTGACCATGCCCAGCACCACCATCACGATGGCCAGCCCGAAGGCCAGCGTCTGGTTCTTCAGGTAATTGCGGCTTTTGGTCACGCCCCATGCCTGGTTCAGCGCCACCTCGAGTGGCAGAAAGATGCCCGTGCAGGAGATGAGAATCATGACCAGCGAGAGCGCCTGCACGCCGTGCCGCGAGGAGATGGCCGCCACGGCCTTGAAGTTGCTGTCCAGCCAGACGTGTTGCTGCGTGGCCGCCGGCAGGTAGGAGTTCACCATCTCGTTGACCACTCTTACCATGGTGTCCGAGTGAAAGACTGACAGCGCGATCTGGTAAAGCAGCACTACGAAGGGGATGAACGAGAGGATGGCGTTGGCCGCCACGCTGAAGGCGAAGGTGTGCACCTCGCTGTCAAGCAGGTAATCGATGAGCGCACGGCCCTGCACGCGCCAGCGTCGCCACTTGGGCTGCGCCGCGACTGGGGCCGGCACAGGCTCAGTACACTCGACAGTTTCCGAAAGCTCTGCCAAAGATAGTGCTCCTTTCGGCGCGCCGCGCCGGCTTCCATACCCCAGCTTAAGACGACCTCAGGATTGCTTGTCTTCAGAATAGAACGTTTCCGGATTTGATGGGTTTTTTAGTCGTCTCAGCGCCCAGCGCGCCGCTGCGCGCAGGCCTTCGTCGGCTTCTTCGGACCATTGTTCAAGGCGCGCGGCGAAGCGGGCGAGGCCGCTGTTGCCCATGGCGATGGCGATATTGCGGCGCAGGCCGTTGAAGCCGGCGCGGCGCACCGGCGAACCGTTGAAATGCGCCTCGAATTCCTTCTCGTCCATGGCGGCAAGCCAGTCGAGCGCAGGATTGACGAGTTCGGCGCGCGTGGCGAGCTCTGGATCCGGTTCGGCGAGCGTGATGGGCGCAGTGCGGAGCGACTTTGCGTTCCACGGGCACACGTCCTGGCAGATATCACAGCCGAAAACCTGGCGGCCCGTTTGGCCCATCAAAGCGGGCTTAATCGGCCCCTTGTGCTCGATTGTCAAATACGAGATGCAGAGCCGCGCATCCATCTGGTAGGGCGCGGTGAGCGCGCCTGTGGGGCAGGCGTCGATGCAGCGCCTGCAGGTTCCGCAGCGGTCTGCAACTACGGTGAGTGTCTTCGTCTCTTGCACAGGCAGCGCAGTCAGTAAAACGGCCAGAAACCCGAACGAGCCAAGCTTCGGATGAATCAGGCAGGTGTTCTTCGCTGTCCAGCCCAACCCCGCGGCCGTAGCCAGCGCGCGCTCGACCACAGGACCGGTGTCCACGTAGGCCCGCGATTCGAAATCGCCATACTCGGCGTGCAACCGCGCTTCGAGCGCCTTTAGCCGCTTGAGCAGCACCTTGTGGTAGTCGCTGGACCGGCGTACGCCTTTTTCATCCCGTCGACACGACCATGCGTAACGCGCAATCCACCCTGTGCCCGGCGAGGCCGGCGCCGTCGACCGCGGCTGCTGGCTGTCATACTGCGCAAAGCAAACAATCGCCGACTGCGCCCACGGAAAGGGTGTCTCCACGCGCGCCCGCGCCAGTTCTCCGGATTCAGCGCGGCGCTCAAGATAACCCATTGTCCCAGCGCGGCCAGCATGTACCCACTCATCGAAGCGCTGCGCGTCGCGTTTAGCAGCGGCGTGCGGCAGGGCCACAAGGCCGGCATCGCTAAAACCGGCTTCGAGTGCCAGTGAACGGGCGTGATCGGGATTCAGTGTGGGAGCAAACACGAAGGGCGAAGATTCCTCTTCTTCCAGAGTAGTCGTGCCGGGGTTTGGCTGGCGGCTACTTCGCCTTTTTGACTTTGCGCGCCTTCTTGAGCTCTTCCCAATCCTTCTCGGTCTGGTCGGCGTAGCGGGAGCCGAACTTAGCCAATGCCTCCACAAATCCGTCGCCGCTGCCCATGTAGCCGGTGATCACCAGCGCATCGCCGGAACGAGCGTGGCCGCGGGCCAGCAACTCGCCGCACACCTCGGCATAGGCGGTCAGGTTGCCGCCGGCAAGATCGTCGATCTCGATCGATCCCTTGTGATCGTTCAACTGCCGGACCAGGAACTGCCGGCTGCCGATTTTTGTCCAACCGAGTAGCGGGTCGGATTGCATTTGCATGGCGCGCTGGCCCTGGGCGACGCGCCTGCCGTTGTGCGCCGGTGCGTGCGCGTCGCTCAGGTAAGGCGCGTAGGCTGAGTGCGTCTCTTCCTTGATCTGCAGAAAGAGCGGATCGCCTTCGCCGTTGCCTTCGAAGTAGATGCAGTAGTCGCGCAGGCCCACGGAACCGGTGCCGACCACCTTGAAGGCGACATCCACGGACCGGTAAAGACGGAGCAGGTGCTGGCGCTGCGGCTCCAGCAGTTCGGCGTAGGGTCCAAGCGAAGCCAGCACCGCTGCGGCACGCGCGCCGACCACGCGGGTGAGCATCGGCGGATTTTCTTGAAAGATGCGGGATGCGCCGCGGCTTGCTTTGGCACTCTTCGAGTCTTTCTTGGCCGGCTCAGTCAACTGCTCAAGCGTGTGCTGCGGCGTGGCCCGCTCGGCTTTCATAAACGCCTGGTGCACGGGCTCGGCGAGATCCATGCGGTGCACCTGGAAGCGCGCGATCTCGAGCAGCGGCATTTCTGCGAATGCGCGCATCTGCGCGGCATAGCGCTCTACGCAGGCCTCGGCGGCGGAGCGGGCAGAGCTTTCTTTATGGCCCGCGGCGCGGCCGGCAAGCACCAGCGAGGCCGCCATGCGCTTCAGGTCCCACTCGAAGGGCGCGGCGATGGTCTCATCAAAGTCGTTGATGTCGAACAGCAGGCGACCGTCGGGCGAGGCGTAGGCGCCGAGGTTGCGGACGTGCGCGTCGCCGCAAATCTGGCATTCGATGCCAGTGTTGGCGAGCGCAGCCAGGTCGGCGGCCATCACCGGCGCTGCGCCGCGAAAGTAGGCGAAGGGTGACCCGAGCATCAGCTCGTATTTCAGATTGATCAGCGCAGGCACGCGATCCTGCATCGAGCGCGCAACCAGCTCCAGCGCGCTTGCCGGCCGTTTGCCCGGATGCAGTTCGTCGTGCTGCTGGCGCTGGGATTGCCTGCGCCGCGCCTGGCCCAGCTTGCGGCGTTCCGCAGGGCTCATCCAGTGCCTCATCCATTGCATAGTGCGCACCATACACGTCCACCGTGCCCGGCCGCAATGCGCCCGGCGCTTTGGTTTACACTTTTTTCGTTATTCCTAATGCGCTTTTAGGGTCAGCCGTGGGGGCCTCAAAGGAACTTAATTCCGCCGATGGGTCAAAACCGGTAAAGAGCCGGATAGAGCAGAGCCGGTTAAAAATGGCCTGAGACACAGGGCCCTTCGATGGTATTTCGATCGCGCTGATTGCCAATTTCGCTCACAGTCCTCGACCTGCGCCCCGCTGGACGATTGACTCCGGAGGAAAAATCTGCCCAATGCGAAAACCGATGCGAGAGTTGATGCGAAATCTGACGCGAGCCGCCGCTTATTTGCCGGTAGCTCTCGTTATTATTCTGCCTGTGGGCCGGTCCGCAAGTGCGCAGCAGGAGCAAAAGCCGCTCACAGTGGACGCGATCTTCGGGCATGAGCCGCTTATCGGCAATCCTCCTGCGGATCTTACCTGGTCGCCGGACGGCAAGCACCTTACCTACATCGACAGCGGGCAACTCATAGATCTGGACCCGGGCAGCGGACGGCCGCACGTGCTGGTGAGCCGCGCCAAGATGTCCCCGCTCACAGAAACCGGTGGCTCAGAGCGCGATCGCGACCATCGCAACCGCTATCACATGGCCACCTACCTGTGGTCGCCGGACTCGACGCATCTGCTGTTCGATTCGAGCGGCCGCCTGTGGTATTACGACCTGAAGACCGGCACCGGCGTGCAGATCGCCGATAGCGGCGCAGCTTCGGGCGACGATCCAAAATTCTCGCCCGATGGCAGCTCGGTTTCGTATCTGCGCGACCATGGCATCGAGGTTGTGCGGCTGCGCGGCGAGGTCGTGCCGCCTGTCGCCGTCGTTCCCCCGCCCAGCGCCACGAGCGACCTGGTTCTGCTCAATGGCGGCGTTGACTGGGTGTACGAGGAGGAGTTGGAGACGCGCAGCAACTACTTCTGGTCGCCGGATTCAAAGGCCATCGCCTATCTGCAGATGAACGAGACCAGCGTTCCGCAGTATCCGCTTACGGACTGGATCCCGACGCACGCTACGGTGGACATGCAGCGTTATCCGCAGCCCGGCGATCCCAACCCTGATGTGCACCTGGGCGTGGTCAGCGCCCGCGGCGGCCACACCACCTGGATGCACATTCCTTTCCATGGCGGCGACGATTACATTCCGCGCTTCGGGTGGGTGGACGCAAAGACAATCTGGATCGAAACCATCAGCCGTGATCACAAGCACCGCACCATCTATTTTTGTGGAGCGGGTGGCGACGACTGCAGGGAGATGCTGGATATCGGCGACGAAAAGTACGTCGACGACAACTACGACGTCACGGTCCAGGATGGCTCGATTGAGCTGACCAACTGGACCAGCGGCCACAACCATATCTATCTCTACAGCTATAACGCTGCACATCCGCTTTCAGCGCCCGCAAAACTCGAGCGCCAGCTCACCAGCGGAGATTTTGAGGTGAGCGGGGTTTACCGCGTAGACACGAAGGACAAGTTTGTCGACTACGCTTCGAACGAAGGCAACGTGCTCGAGCAGCAGCTCTGGCAGGTGAGCTTCGACGGGCAGCGCAGGCAACTTACCACGGCTGCGGGCTTTCACGACGGCAACTTTGCACCCGCCGGCGCAGCCTTCGTCGACAAGCAATCTACGCGCATGGAGCCGCCCCGGCTGCGTCTGTGCGCAACTGAGGACCATTGCAATCTCTTCTGGCAGACGCATGCAGTGGATTCTTACCATCTGCGCGCGCCTGAACAGTTCGAGGTGAAGGCGCAGGACGGCACAACCCTTTATGCCACGCTGCTGCTGCCGGTCAGCACCGCAGCGCACTCGGTTCCGCTGATTGTGAACCCGTATGGCGGCCCAGGCCCGCAGGAGGTGGCTAACCGCTGGGGAGATGCCGTGCTGTTCGATGAGCTGCTGGCGCAGCATGGCTTTGCGGTACTGCACGCCGACAACAGGGGCAGCGGCAGCCGCGGCCGCGCCTTTGCGCAGTTTGCGTATCACAACTTCGGGCCCGTTCAACTTGAAGATCAGCTCACGGTCGTCGACGCCGCGTTGGAAAAATTTCCGCAGCTCGATCCCAAACGGCTCGGCTGGTGGGGCTGGAGCTGGGGCGGCACGTTCACGCTCTATGCCATGACTCACTCGGACCGGTTTCGCGCCGGCGTTTCGGTTGCGCCCGTCACCAACTGGCGCAATTACGACTCCATTTACACCGAGCGCTATATGGGCCTGCCCACCGACGACGCGGCAAACTATGACCGGGATTCGGTGGTGAATTCTGCGGCGGATCTCAAGGGACACCTGCTGCTGGTACACGGCACCGGCGACGACAATGTGCACTTCGGAAATTCGGTGCAGTTTGTCCAGGCGCTGATCGAAGCCGGCTTGCCCTACGATCTGCAGATCTATCCGCGCAAGACCCACTCGATCGCAGGCCCCGACGTGCGGACGCACCTCTACAACCGCATCCTGGCGCACTTCGAACAGTATTTAATGCCGGAGCCGGCGCAGAACTGGAAATAGCAGACGAGCGTAAAAGAGACCGGGCGGCAAATACGCGCAGAGCAGAGCCGCACAGGCCTGCAGGCGCTAACGCTGAGTTGTTGAGATTTGCATTGCCGGGAAGTAAGAAATGACGTCTGCCAGCCGCGCGTGTTTCGCCCGGTCCTTAGACCTCATGCCGATGAAACAGGTCGTCCTTTTCCGCATGTGAGCAGTCGCAGCACTCCATGCAGCACACCAGTAGCACCGCAACGCCGGCGGTCACCAGAACGGCGAGAACACCACCATTGATTTGAAGCCAATGCAACATAGACTCAGAAAGAAACCCTGAACCTGTCCCACGTTTCACGCATCATGCCCGTGCCGGTCTTATTACGTTTGACGGAAATAGAGCTTACCGGGTTTTATACCAGACTGACATAACAATAATCTTGATTTGATGAGAAGAAAAAGCGAAAATGAGGCCAAATGGAGCCGGACCTCAGCCCGCCCGATCTTCCGGAGTTGAAAATGCGGGACTTAGCCATGCCAGAATCCGAGGGGCCAGAACCCGAGGCGCCGGAATTTGATCTTCCGGAGCTTCCCGAATCGGGAAAGTTGCCCGAAGAGCTGGCCGAGTTCGCGCGCCCGGCTGCGCCACTGACGCAGGAGCCCGTAAACGGTCCGTACGTAAACTGGCTCTTCGTCGATCTGAATTCTTACTTCGCCTCAGTCGAGCAGCAGGTGCGGCCGGAGCTGCGCGGCCGGCCCGTGGGAGTGGTGCCTGCGCTGGTTGACACCACCTGCTGCATCGCCGCCAGCTACGAGGCCAAGGCCTTCGGCGTCCGTACCGGGACCATTGTCGCCGACGCCAAACGCATGTGCCCGGAGATCGTGCTCGTCGAGGGCCGGCATGAGATTTACCGGGATTTTCATGAGCAGGTGGTTGAGGCCGTCGAGACCTGCGTTCCGGTTACGGCGGTCTGCTCCATCGACGAGATGGCCTGTCGGCTTACGGGCCGCGAGCGGCCGCTTCGCGCGGCGCTCGATCTGGGTCTGCGGGTGAAGCGGACGATCCAGGAACGCGTGGGCGAGTGTCTGCGCAGCTCGGTAGGATTGGCCACAAGCCGCTATTTGGCCAAAATCGCCAGCGACATGGAAAAGCCCGACGGCCTGGTGGCCCTGCCGCTCGACATACTGCTGGAGGCGCTGCGGCAGCTTACGCTGCGCGACCTGCCGGGCATCGGCGCGCGGACGGAAAAGCGGCTGAACGAAAAGGGCATCCGCACGATGGACGAGCTGCTGGCTCTCGGCTGCGAGGACGCGGGCCGGCTGTGGGGCTCGGTGTGGGGCGAACGGTTGTGGCACTGGCTGCGCGGGGAAGATTTTGAGATGGCCGAAACCGATCACCTGAAGTCGATCAGCCATCAGCATGTGCTTGCGCCCGAGATGCGCACCGCGGAAAAGGCCTACGCCGTGGCCCACAAACTGCTGCACAAGGCAGCCATGCGCCTGCGCAAGCATGGCCTGTGGGCGAGTTCTGTTGGTCTGGCCATCGGTTTCCCTGCGCCCCGCAACGCGCAGCGCCCTGTTTCCACCTACGGCGTACCCACCAAAGGCTGGCGTGCCGAGCTTCGCATCGCCGAGTGCCAGGACAATCCCACGCTGATCGCGGCGCTCAAGAAGCTCTGGGAATCGCGCCCGTCGGGCGATGATTCACGGGGGCAGGCATTGGCAGGTCAGGGCTCGGTTGGAGGCTTGGGCGGCATGGATTTCAACCACCCCTACTTCATCGGCGTACACCTGAATAACCTCGTACCCGACCGCCTGCACTCGCTGAACCTGTTCGACGCGCTCGAAGGCGAACAGCGGCGCACACGCCTGCTCGCCGCCATGGACGCGCTGAACAATAAATACGGCATGAGCACGCTTGCACCCGCTGCGATGCTCGCCGCCTACAAGGCCGCGCCGACGCGCATCGCCTTCCATAGCATCCCTGAGTTGTTTTAGGTGTCTTAATCAGGCCGCGGAATCTTCGCTGGCGTCCATCTCACGGCGCGCAATTATCCGCAGGATGAAACTCTATAGCACGGAGAACCGGATCAACGGAGAACCGGATCATTTGGCTTGAGACCCATCCGACTGCTCAAGCCGCTTGAGCATCAAGCACAGTGCCGTGAGCGGAATCGGCCGGTGCTCCAGCGCTGAATTCCTGTTCGATCCGATTGAAACCAGAATTCCCGAATGTGGCGGAGACGGAATCTCTCCCTTGCCAACGCCCAGGTGCCAAAATGGAGCAACATATAAGGTATTTATAATCAATCGTTTAATGGAGATTCTGAGTTTAACCCTGCGGTCAACGGTCTCGCGCAATCTCATGCCCGAGCGGTGCGCTCCGATAAGCAGATTGTGGAGGCCGGCCAGGCTTTTTGGCTTTGCTGCGGGGACTCAAGGAAGACACTTATCTGAAATCACGGACATCCCGCTCAATTTTGATTGCATCGAATCGCCGCAAAAACCATTCCCTCCGGGTGTGGCGAGTAACTACAAGGCTTAAGCGACCATGACGCACACAGGGATGGCAGAAACCGTTGTACAGCAGAACAGCTTCTCGCGCCAGCAGCAGTCCCGGCTGGAACAGCCCCGTTGCGCGGAGATCCTCGATGCGTCGCAGGACCCGAGCTTCGATGCCATCACGCGCCTGGCAGCCGATTACTTTCACGCCGATATCGTCCTTCTGGGCTTTGCCGACGAGGGCCGCGTGTGGGTGAAATCGCACTGGGGCGAGCCGGTGCGCGAGCTGCCGCGCTCGGATCATTCGATCTTCGATCTGGTGCTGAGCGAAGATGGACCGGTCAT
>JASIJX010000453.1 GCA_030049955.1 Acidobacteriaceae bacterium | reverse complement strand
CTTACACAGCCGCCATCCGCGCCGTCACCTCAGAAGACGGCATGACCGCCGACTGGGCCCAACTCCCCTACGAACTTATGAAGCGCATCTCCAACCGCATCGTCAACGAAGTCCGCGGCATCAACCGCGTCGTCTACGACATCACATCGAAGCCGCCGGGCACAATTGAGTGGGAATAATTGCCCTTGCGCTTCGCGCCAGCCAAGCGGATTATTGACGTTATATGGAAACTCTCACTGCAAAAGAGCGCAGCACACAACTGGAGAAATGGGAGAGAGACCGCAAGGGGGAGCGAATTTCGGTGCTTTTCCCTGTTCTTATTTCGTTCCCTACGGCCTTTTGTTTCGCGATCGCCTGCTACGGGCTCGCGAGACATTGGGTAGGTGACTCGCTTGCCGCGGGGCTATCCGTCATAGCGGCCCTTATGCCGCTCTTCCTTTGGCTGGCGACGTACTTGCAAACCTGGGGTTCGTACGTCGAACGTCGACTTGAGGACATTGAGGCTAAGGTCGACGGCAGGGCCCCCTCGTACTTCGCCAAGGAGGACGGGACCTCGTTCTGCCGGCAACCCCTTCATGAGCATCTCGAACGAATTGAATCCGCGTTGTCAGAGATCCGCTATCACACGAGGTTCTGAAGCGCATCTTCAACCGCGTCGTCTACGACATCACTTCAAAGCCACCCGGCACCATCGAGTGGGAGTGAGGATTGCGATCTCTCATTCATTGAGCGACTTCGGACCGCTGATGAATGGGTTGTCGCGAACATAAAATCGCAAGAGCCGGTGCGCATCCTTTGTAATGCCGATCCTCATGCTCTGCCCGATATTGCCGGGTTCCTGGTCACCGTGTGCCAGCCACAGAGGACCTTTTCGGCACAGATCGAGCCCGTCAAGGCGGCGATCAATAATCCGCAGTGCTTGAGCGAGCCTTCCTGGTCCGCGCGCCAGGTCGCGCACGCGCTCGACACCGCGATTTCGCTGCATGATCGCGATGCCGTCGAGCGGCTCAAGCGCCCTGATGAGAATGCCGGATCCGATCCCGGGCAAATCGCTCGAAACATTCAGCATGTATGAGACGCCGTAGGCGAGATAGATATAGGCATGCCCCCGCTCGAGAAAGAGCGAACGATTACGCGGGGTCATTCCCCGGTAACCATGCCCCGCGGCATCACCGACGATATACGCCTCGGTCTCAACAATACGGCCGCTGACGACGCCTTCGGGCAACCTACGCACCACGATCTTGCCAATCAGATAGCGGGCGAAAGAGGCCGTATCAATCGGCAGATCTGCGCGAGCGAGCGGCGCGTGGCCATCCTTACGAGGGCCGGGCTTCATCGCATTCGCTCGACCCATTGCGCGCGTGAAGGCCCCGGCTCGAACGAATCGCCAAAATACTGCGTCTCGCGGGCCACCTTGCCGTCGACGAACTCCATGATGCTCACGGTAAAAGATGGCCGCCCGTCGTAGCTCAAAATAAATTCGCTGACCCACAAGTTGCCCGCGCCGATGATCCGCTGCACCGCGAAGCGCTTCCGGTTCGGCTGCGCGGCACGAGACGACTGGATATTGCGCCGGCCACGGATGCGCTCGCCCGATTGCGGATATTCGAGCACCGCGTCCTCTCGATAGATGTCGTGCTCTGTCTCGAAGTCGTTCGCATCGGAGGCTGCCCAGTGCCGATCCAGAGCCGCTCGAATCTCCCGGTCTTCCATATCGATCTCCTTCACCATCGCGGTCGATCCCCATCGATATTGACCCGTTTTCGACTCAATCGCCCGGGGCGTATTCCGAAGGTAGATTCAAAAATCATCCAATCGAGGCTGATAGTACCTGAAAGCAGGAAATTTTCCACCTGACAATGTCCCTGTTCCCTAGTCCCCGGTCCCTAGTAATCTGCATCCATGGCCTTCAAATTCCAAGGCTTCGATTTTCTCAACCTCGACGCAACTCTCACCGAAGACGAGCGTCTCGTCCGCCGCTCTGCGCGCGACTTCGTCGAAGACAACGTGATCCCCATCATTGAAGCCAGCTTCCGCGACGGCCGCTTTCCGAGCGAACTCGTCCGCCCGATGGGCGAATTGGGATTCTACGGCGCCAATCTTCACGGCTACGGCTGCGCCGGCATGTCCAACGTCGAGTACGGCCTCGTTATGCAGGAACTCGAGCGCGGCGATTCCGGCCTGCGCAGCTTCGTTAGCGTGCAATCGGCGCTGGTCATGTATCCCATCTACGCCTTCGGCTCCGACGAGCAGAAAAACACTTGGCTCCCTGCGCTCGCCACCGGCGAAAAGATCGGCTGCTTCGGCCTCACCGAGCCAGGCTTCGGTTCAAATCCCGGCGGAATGACCACCCGCGCCCGCAAGTCCGGAAATGAGTACATCCTCAACGGCGAAAAGATGTGGATCACCTCCGGCTCCATCGCCGACATCGCCGTAATCTGGGCCAAAGTCGAGGACGAGGACAACCGCGTCCGTGGATTCTTAGTGGAGACCAACCGCCCTGGCTTTTCCGCGCACGAAGTCCACGGCAAATGGTCGCTCCGCGCCTCCGTCACTAGCGGACTTTCGCTGCAGGACGTCCGCGTTCCCGCCGCCAATCTGCTGCCCGGCACCGACGGCCTTAAGAGCCCGCTCATGTGCCTCAATCAGGCGCGCTATGGCATCGGCTGGGGTGCTATTGGCGCGGCCATGGCCTGCTATGACACCGCTCTCCAATACGCGAAAACCAGAAAGCAATTCCACAACGAGCCCATCGCAAGCCACCAACTCGTGCAGGAAAAACTAGTCTGGATGGCCAGCGAAATCTCCAAAGCGCAATTGCTCTCGCTCCACGTCGGCCGCCTCAAAGACGCAGGCACCGTCGGCCACCAGCACATCTCCATGGCCAAGCGCAACAACGTGTGGATGGCTCTCGAATGCGCCCGCACGGCCCGCGACATCCTCGGCGCAAACGGGATTACAGAGGATTACCCGATCATGCGCCACATGATGAACCTCGAATCCGTAAAGACATACGAAGGCACGCACGACATCCACGCCCTCATCCTCGGTCAGCACCTCACCGGCATCGCGGCGTATTGAGCGCTGCGTTGCAGATCAAGACTGGCGCTGCGGCTCAAAAGTGGCGCCACAGCTCGAAAGTATTGTTCGCGCCTGAATAAACTTGGCATACTCTTTATCCATGCCAAATTCATCTCTGCGACTGGATAGCCTTCGCGCAGCCTCCGTGCTCGGCCTGGCAATCATGGCTGCAGCGTTGTCCGGCAGAGCGCCTGCCCAGCAGCCATCTGCCGCGCCGATCGTCCTCCACGCCGCGCGCCTGCTCGATGTCGCCACCGGAAACATGATCCAGCCCGGCGAGATTCTCGTCGAAGGCGAGCGCATTCAGGCCGTCGGCGCTTCGGTCAACCATCCCGCCGGCGCGCAAGTCATTGACCTTGGCGATACCACGCTGCTGCCCGGCCTGATCGACGCCCACGTTCATCTCTTCCTGCATCCCGGCGCCGAGGATCTCCAAACCGTTGAGGAATCCGTTCCCTGGCGCACCATCCTCGCCGCGCAAGCCGCCAAGGCCGACCTCATGGCCGGCTTTACGGCCGAGCGCGACATGGGCACCGAAGGCGCAGGCTCAGCCAGCACCGCCATCCGTGACGCCATCAACGCCGGCATCATCCCCGGCCCGCGCATGCGCATGAGCGCCAATGCGATCGACATCCTCGGCGGCCACGAAGACGCCAACCGTTTCAACCCCGCGCAGCACGTGCTCTCCAACGCCGACTACGCCAACGATGCCGAACAACTCGTCGAGGTCATCCGCGAGCAGCACAAAGAGGGTTCGGATTTCGTCAAGATCTATGAGACTGGCCCTGATCGCATGGTCGATGGCGTCCTCCACACGCCCTACCAATACACTGAAGCCCAGCTCGCCGCAGCCGTCGCAGAAGCGCACCGCCTCGGCACCGTCGTCGGCGTACACGCCATGGGTGAGCCCGGCACGCTTTATGCCGCCCAGGCCGGCGTCGCTTCTATCGACCACGCCACCCAGCTCAGCGACGAGACCATGCGCCTGATGAAGGAGAAGCACATTCCCGCCGTGCCCACCTTCACCATCTTCGAGTACTTCGCCCACAACCGCACCACGGCTACCGAGGCAGCGCACGAAGGCGCTCTGCTCAATTACAAGATCGCCGAATTCAAAAAACAGATCGCCGCCGGCATTCCCTTCGCCGTCGGTTCTGACGTGGGCCCATTCCCGCACGGCACCCAGGCCCGCGAGCTAACGCTAATGGTCCAATACGGCATGAAGCCGCTCGCCGTGCTGCAGGCCGACATGATTGAAGGCGCGCAATTGCTCGGCTGGGCGGGCGAAATCGGCCAGCTAAAGCCCGGCTACTACGCCGACATCGTCGCCGTCCCCGGCAACCCGCTCAACGACATCTCCGTCGTCGAGCACGTAAGCTTTGTGATGAAGGGCGGGGAAGTGGTGCGGCGGTAAGGCTACGTGCTCTGCGCATTTTGAGGACGGCCCGTCGTGGTGCGCGCCATCGCCCACGGCCCACCCCACAACCCCACGGCGATGAAAAGGCTCGACCACTCATCGGGATCGGTGATCGCTCCCGGGATGTGATACCAGCCGAGCGTTCGTGGCACATGCAGCGTGATCACCCACACCGCGAACATCAGCCCAATCGCCGCCCAGCTCAGCCGCTCGAATTTCCCAATGCCAATGCCCACGCCGGCCGCAATAAACACCGCGCCGAAAAACGCGATCCAGAACACGTGCCACGGAATCCATCCCGGCACAAGTGTGCCGATACCCTGGAGAGCGAGAAAATGATCGACGCCGAAGACCACCATCGCGAGACCAAACACAATGCGGCTCGCGCGCGCCAGCCACACTGGCGTCGCTTCCCCGGGAATCAGGAACGCGATCGACGCCAGCGCCAGCGGCTCAAATACCACTGTCCGCAATCCCATGTCTCCTGGATGCGCCACATAGTGCGGAAGAACGATGATCAGCGCCGCCGCCGTATACATCGCTCCCAGCGTGAAGGCCGATCCGCGCTGCCACGCACCGAGCAGAATGCCTACGCCACACGTTGTCCAAATGATTCCTGCCGCAATGGCTAGCCACGGAATCGCCGGAACCCACGGCAAAACCGGAATGGCGTTGTAACCCGGGCCAAGCGCCTGCTGTGTAACCCCTGCGCACACCAGCGTCTCCACGCCCAGCGCCACGATCGCGAACGCAAAAATCCCGCGCCCGGTGCCAAGCACCGCGTCAATTTTGCTGTTGAGCCGAGGATTCAAAACCAGGGTTCCCGTCGCCATACCGCACGCTCCTCTGGTCCTGCATAGGAATGCGCAGAATGCTACCAGAACACCAGGTTGAAGAAAAACCGGAACTTTGAGACGACC
>JASIJX010000452.1 GCA_030049955.1 Acidobacteriaceae bacterium | reverse complement strand
GTTCGTTGAAGTAGCCGCCTAAGCTCGAGATATTTCCGTTGCCGCTCTGGGATTCTCCCGCAGCCGGCGCTTGGAATGCGAGTGGCTCCGGCGCTCCATCGTTCTCGGTCAGGGTGAGGGTCGGAGATTTGCCGGAATCGTAATCGATGCACGCATTCTCAAACAGCGCCTGGAATGCCATCCGAAATCCCCATTTGGAAGGATAGTTCCAGCCACCCTCGGCCGATACCACAGTGTTGGGGTAATCATAGAGCGTAACAATCTGAGAGGGTCCGCTGTAATCGAAAACTGCGCGCGAGTGCACGGCACGAGGCGGACCCAATAGCGCAAGTACAAAGTCGGTATCGTGAATGTGCAGGTCTAGTGCAGCGCCGCCGGAACGCCGTTCGTCGTTGGCCCAATCGTCGACTGTGTAGTTGGGGCGCGAGGCCTGACGGGTCAACGAAAGACGCAGTAGCCGTCCACCGCGACCTTCGCGAACATATCGCCGCAACGCCTGGTATTCCGGCCAAAAACGAATGCAGTGACCGACTTGCGTCATTACTCCAGCTGTCCGCGCCGCTGCGATGATCCGATCGGCGGCGGCAAGAGTCGGCGCCAGAGGTTTTTCGCAGAAGAGGTGGCGTCCGCTCTCAAGGGCGATCAGAGCATCCGTTTCATGGGAATCCAGCGGGGTGCAAAGATCGACCATCTGTGTTTCTGGTCGAGCGGACAAAAGTTCCGGTAGCGTTTCATACACGGGAATGTCTAAGTCAAGCCTCTGCAGCTTTGCCCGCGCGCTGTCAGTCCGCGGATCGGCAACGCCGACCAGCCGTGCGCCGGCGAGTTGTGTGTATATTTGTGCGTGCATGGAGCCCATAAAACCAAAGCCGACAAGAGCGATATTGAGAGAAGTCATGGCGGGATCTTGATCTGACTGCAAAGTAACAAATGCGTGCTGCGCTCCATTTGCAAAAGCGCCTCATTTTTTGTTTTTACCGGCTGTTCGCATAAGGCGTTTTTCCTGGTGTTTGGGCGGTTTTGCAATTATCTTGAAGACTAGTTCAAAGCTGAAGACCATATGCCGCTCCGACTTCAATCCCTGGTTCGCGCTGTAGGCATCCCTCGGAGCTACTTCCACGGCCGGACACACGCGGGGGGGTGCATTCCCAACAATATACTTCTCTTTCGGCGGACAACGGGCGCCGATCTTCGACGCGCGACGTTTGAATTACGCCCGCACCATCGTTTTGTATTGATCTTCAATCTGGCGACGGTGGGTGTCGTGCGCATCGATCAAGCAGAAGTGGAATTGCGGCCAGGTGAAGGCATTCTCATCCCGCCTTATCAATTCCATGCTTTTCCTAAAACTCAACGGGAAGCGATTCTTTGGCTCATTGTCACTTTTGAGTGCGACCGCCCAGCAACATTTGAGCAGTTTCGCGGCAAAGTCTTCCGGTTTGGTGCCGCGATCCGGCGGCGGCTGGTTTCGTTGTTGGAACAATATCTCGCTGGCGAGGAAGAGACCTTCAACCAGATCTTAGCTTTTGAACTAGGTTCCCTGCTGGCGCAACTGCAGCCACTGGTTCGCAAGTCTCAGGCTTCGCCTTCGGTTACGGATCGGCGCGCCCGTCAACTCCTGGACGATATTGAAGGCTATTTACGCCTGTCACGAACTGCGGCTATTAGCGTTGACGACATCGCAAAGCACCTGCACATTTCCGAAAGCCGGCTGCGCGATCGCTTTCGGGCTGCCTTCGGGTCCAGCCTGGGGACTTACCTACGAAATTACCGGCTGCACCTTGCCATCGACTACTTGCGCGACACACGACGCAACTTCACAGAGATCGCGAGCGATCTCTGTTTTCCAGATTCAGCTACGTTTACCCGATTCGTTCGCCGCCAGACAGGGTATACGCCCACTGAGTTCCGGCGCCGACTGATCAACTACCGTCGCCAAAACCCGGTGACATCACGCGCGGCGTCGCACGCGGCATCGACAAGTCGCTAGCTATGACCCGCCCTGCGGAGATCTGCAAGTGCTCGCCGCATCCTTTCAACAATCTCCGGATGGAGCTTTGCCACATTATTTGTTTCCCCCGGGTCAGACTCCAAATCGTAAAGCTCCAGTGGAGCAGTGGGATAGTCTACCGCCCCTGGCATAAACAATTGCTCACGCCTTCTGCGCTGCGCAATCACCCGCGGGTCAGTAATTTTCGGGGGCGGAGGAGGTGGATGGGCTCCGGGCCGTTGGCTGCGGTCGATAAGCTTCCAATTGCCATCGCGGATCGCAAGGACCTCCGCCTCTTCTACCAGGATCTGGCGCCCCTTAGTTGTCTGACCAAGCAAAGCCGGTAATTCGTTCAGGCTATCTGGAGCTCCTCCTCCTGGCACGGGCTCATTCGCCAGCTCAGCAAGGCTCCGGAAAAGATCCAGTTGGCTGACGAGGGCATCCGACACGCCGGGCTTTATCTGGCCGCGCCAGTGTGTGATAAATGGGATCCTTGTGCCGCCCTCGTAGATGGAATACTTTCCGCCACGGAAGTGGCCTGCTGGTTTATGTGCGCCCAGGAGCTGTATGGAATTGTCATCGTAGCCATCATTTACGACCGGGCCATTGTCGGAAGTAAACACGACAAGTGTATTGTCTGCCACGCCGCAGTCCAAGAGAGTTTGAAGGACGCGCCCGACGCTCCAATCCAATTGTGTAATTGCATCGCATCGAATACCACATTGGCTCTTGCCAGCGAACTGATCAGCGGGCGCGTGGGGAACATGGATATCGCTCGGAGCGAAGTAGAGCATGAAGGGAACATCTTTATTCTTTTCTATAAACTCACAGGCCTTTCCGGTGAAGGTCGCAGCCATGGTTTCGTCATTCCATCGTGCCGCTGTACCTCCTGTCATATAGCCAATCCGGCTGATCCCGTCCACAATCGTGCCATCGTGTCCCTCGCTCAGCTTCATTTTCAGCAGTTCGGGATCGTCAGCTCCAGTCGGATCGGTGTAGTCGTTTCCAATTTTCTGACTGTAGGAGACGTGGATCGGGTCCTTTGGGTCGAGGTTTACAACTCGATGATTGTGAATATAGACAGTCGGTACACGATCCGCAGTCGCCGCGAAGAAGAATGCATCATCAAACCCTAACTCGCATGGTCCGGGCTTGATCTCGCCATTCCAATCGATTGTTCCATTCCCGAGCCCAATATGCCATTTCCCCACGAGTCCTGTCGTGTAACCTGCGGACTTCAATACGCTGGCAATCGTAGCTTGCCCGGGATAAATCAGAGACGTTGCGTCGCCTGGAAGAATTTCCACACCGTCCTTTCGCCATGCATAGCATCCCGTCAACATTGCGTATCTGGAAGGTGTACACGTAGCTGCGCAACAGTGTGCATCCGTAAACTGTAATCCGCTTTTTGCCAGCCCATCAATATGCGGCGTGTCCACATTTATTCCGCCGTAACAGGTCAAATCGCCATAGCCGACATCGTCAGACATTACGATTATGATATTGGGTCGAGAATTGCTGAGTGGGTTCGACAGGGCGCGTACACTGCGGGCCGCAATCGCGGCACCGACCAATCCGCATTGAGCCAGGAATTTCCGACGATTTATTACAGACTCTCGCATCGATGCTCCCCGCAGTCATATATTGAGTACTAATTGAGATGAGCACTAACAAAGAAAAGTCTTTGACTTCCCGCCTTCCCTGCGCCTCTTCACTTCGCTACCAGCAATATCGGGACAGCCCCGATTGTCACCGCTGCTTGATGCGAATGGAGAGTGTTATTGATGTCATACCAACCGCCTCTGTATGTCGATGGCACTGCGTACGCTGTATTGCCACAGATCGTTGGATTGGATGATTGCGAACAGTTGGCATCCCTTCCATTTCCTCCTGGTCCATACTGCGAGTCCCAAACGAGCTGCGCATGTATACCATTTGTCATCGAGAGGGAGCAGGCATAAACAGTCTTCGGGTAGCCAGACAGATTATTTCTGCAAAACGGAACTGCGGGGGTTCCGCCGGCCAACCAGCTATAAGTCGTGTTGTACGCTTTGCCCTCCGGAAGTAGTGTCCCAGAACGGGTGCACAA
>JASIJX010000451.1 GCA_030049955.1 Acidobacteriaceae bacterium | reverse complement strand
AATTGTTCCCTTTCCATTCTAGCAGCGCTTCTCGTGGCGAATTCGCAAGGCAGGCGCGCACCTCGCCAACTGCCCGCAGCCGGCTTCAACTGCTACACTCAGGCCGTGTCCCGTCTAATTGTGAACGCCGACGACTTCGGCCTCACCTCCGGCGTCAATCGCGCCATTCTGGAGTTGCACTCCGCAGGCCTGCTGACCAGCTCCACGTTGATGGCGCGCGCCGGCGCATCAGAAGAAGCCATCGAGATGGCGCTCGCCACGCCCACGCTCGGCGTGGGCTGCCACGTTGTGCTGGTGGATGGAACTCCAGCTTTGCCGGCTGATCAGATCCCCTCGCTCACGCAGCGCGAAAGCGGCTGTTTCTATCCTTCACTTTCGTCATTGTTGCCGCGATCGGCTCTTAACCATATCCGCTCAGCGCAGATCGAGGCGGAAACCCGCGCACAAATCGAATCCCTGCTCAACAAAGGCGTGCGGCTCACACACATCGACACGCACAAGCACACCCACATGTTCCCCGCCGTTCTGCGTCCCGTACTGCGCGCGGCGCGCGCCTGCGGCATCCGTGCCATTCGCAACCCATTCGAGCCGGCCTGGGCCATGCGTACCACGCTGCGCGCCGCCTGGCTGCGCACCGCGCAGGTTAGCCTCTTGCGCACGCTTGAGCCCGTCTGCCGCCGCATCATCGCCGATGAGGGATTCACCACCACGGGCGGAACGCTGGCCGTCGTGGGCACCGGCACGCTGGATACAGCAGCTCTGCGTTCTCTGCTGACGCAAATTCCGGATGGAACAGACAAGGCATGGGAACTCGTGACCCACCCCGGCTATAACGACGCCGATCTCGACAAGGTGCGCACGCGCCTCAGGGAGTCACGCGACGTCGAGCGCCAGGCGCTGCGCGCGCTCAAAGAATTCCCTGCGCTCCAATTCATCTCTTTTGCCGATCTTTAAATCAAGCGGCGCAGTAGTTCAGCCCAGTAGAATGACCCCATGCGCATCGGGATCACCTGTTATCCCACCTACGGCGGCTCAGGCGTTGTTGCCACCGAACTTGGCATCGAACTGGCTGCGCTCGGACACGAAATTCACTTTATCTCCTACTCGCAGCCGTTCCGCTTGAGCGGGCGCGACGACGGCATCTTATATCACGAAGTGCCCGTCTCCAATTACCCCCTCTTCGAATTTCCGCCGTACGACCTCGCGCTGGCCTCGCGCATGGCCGAAGTGGCCGAGTACTATTCGCTCGATCTACTGCATGTCCATTACGCGATTCCCCACTCGGTTTCCGCACTGCTCGCCCGGCAAATGCTGGCTGCGCGTGGCCGCCGCTTGCCGTTTGTCACCACTCTGCACGGCACCGATATCACGCTCGTAGGCCTCGATCGCGGCTATCTTCCCATCACTCGCTATGCCATTCAGGAGAGCGACGGCGTCACCAGCATCTCCAACTACCTGCGCGAGCAGACTATCACCCGCTTCGAAGTCACTCGCCCCATCGAGACCATCACCAATTTCGTGAACTGCGACGTCTACGCCCCCATTCGCGATGAGAGCGTGCGGTCAGCTCGACGCCTGCACTACGCCGCTCCCGATGAGGCGCTGCTCATGCATTTGTCGAATTTCCGGCCAGTCAAGCGCGTCACAGATGCAATCAAGATCTTTGCCCGGGTTGCGCATGAGCAGCCGGCGCAATTGGTGCTCATCGGCGACGGGCCCGAACGATCCGTCGCCGAATGGCTCGCACACGATCTCGGTATCCAGAATCGCGTGCATTTCCTCGGCAAGCAGGATCGAGTGCATGAACTGCTCGCGCTTGCTGACCTGCTTCTAATGCCTAGCGAAATGGAGTCCTTCGGCCTCGTTGCGCTCGAAGCAATGGCCTGCAAAGTGCCATCCATCGCTACGCGCGTAGGCGGCGTGCCCGAGCTCATCGACGACGGCGAAACCGGCCTCTTATTCCCGGTAGGCGACGTTGAAGCCATGGCCCGCGCCGCCGTCGAGTTGTTGCGCGACCCCACACGGCTGAACGCCATGCGCGAGACCGCTCGCCGCACTGCGCAAAAGCGATTCTGTTCGACGCTCGTCGTCCCGCAGTACGTGCACTTCTACGAGCGCATTCTGCAGGAAGGCGCCAGAAGCTGATTGGATCTGTCCTGCCGGGAGGTCATCAGCCCTCATCGTCCATCTGAGGACGAAACCCTAGCTTGCGCCAGAACCCCGAGACCATCTCGACCGTCGCCGCTGTTGTCGCTGGGCCGGTCTTCAGCGGGATCGCTGCGCCGGTCGAATCTTCCAATTCCGCAAGCGCAGCGGGCGCGGCTGTGATCGCGATACACTGGCCTGGCCGGTAAGTGCAGGCGGCGAGATCCTCGATCGAAAGCTGCGTCGTGGGAGTCGCGAACACCGTCTGCGGTGGCGACATGCGATCGAGAAGCCAAAGGATTTCCAGCTTCGACTCGAGCTCATCGGGCACACAGTCGATCGCCAGGTCGGCCTCACGGACCGCGTCCTCGATGCTATGCACGAACTCGATCGACTCGCCGCCCAGAGCTTCGGCGTTGAGCTGCCGGCGGATTTCTTCGCGGGCGTGGTGCAGCGTTCCGGGCAGAACGTCTTCAAGAAAGACGCGGCAGCCGGAGCGCGCAGCCCGCAGCGCCAGCCAGCGGCCAAGCGGACCGGCGCCTATAATTGCTACAGTAAGCAGTTGTTCCCCTTTTCCAGGCGCGCTTGCGACCGGCGCAAACTGCGCGAAGCCGTGGCGGCAAAGATCGGCAGGCAATTATCGGCCGGCGTTCTCACGGCCGTTCAAGGCGCGGACAATGTCGTCAGCGTTGGGCCGGGCCTGCTCCAGATGCTCGGCCACTCGGGTGCGCTCCTCGGCCGAAAGCACCGGCACCGTGGCCAGAATGCGGCGCAATGTTACGGCGACATCGTCAATGTAGTTCATCAGGCGGATGGCTTCTCCGGACAGCGGCATGGGGATCCTCGTCATTGGCGTTCCGCTCCTTATTGTATGGGCTTCGGTCCGGCAAGGAGAAGCCTGCCGCGATACCGGCATGGTCCACGCGCCGAACCGGTCTTTATGCATGTCGTCCCCGATGAAGGCTAGAATGCCTCACGCGGTGATCGATTACCCCGCGGCAAGGAGGGCACTATGACCAGACGAATTTTGACCAGGAGAAATC
>JASIJX010000450.1 GCA_030049955.1 Acidobacteriaceae bacterium | reverse complement strand
AGCGATGCGGACCGTGCCGCCACCGCGCGCTACAACGCGATGAACAATCTGTTCTTCCTCGAAACCGCTATGCGCGGGAAATATCCCAATCCATTCGTCGGCGAATTTCCCTACGAAGCCATGGGCTTCCGCTCAGGCGACGAGAAGATCATGCAGGTTCCGCTCGACTGGATCGGATTTCATTACTACACGCGGCGCATCGTCTCCGATGCGAGCCGCTCATCGCGCTCGGGCGGCAGCCTTGCGACTGAAACCCAGGATACCGGCAGCGTGGATGCACGAACGCAGTTCACCGCGGTGATGCCAAACGAAGGACCGCTCACCGAAGGCGGCCTCGAAGTGTGGCCACGTGGCATCTATGACCTCGTGATGCAAATCTCGCGGGAGTACAACCATCCCATCATCGAGATCACCGAGAGCGGCTGTGGCTACCTGGACGCCCCGTATGAAAAAGCCGGCGGACACGTTCCAGATGCGCGACGCACCGAATTTTTCCGGGCAGAACTTGCCGAACTCGCGCGCGCTATTGGCGACGGTGCACGCGTTCGGGCTTTCCATGCCTGGGCACTCCTCGATAACTTCGAGTGGCTGGATGGTTACAGCCAGCGCTACGGGCTCACTTATGTCGACTTCCGCGACCAGAAGCGCACTGTAAAGGACTCAGGCCTCTGGTACGGCCGCGTTGCCGCAGCCAATGGTCTTCATGTTTCCTGATCATTTGATGTCTGGGGTTGATTGGCTTTAACCGGCGCCAACAGTGTAAGTAGCTCATAGCAACAAGCGGAGCTAAGGCGTCAATTTGATGCCGATGCAATTCTGCGCCAATGGGACGCAAATCTGCAGAGGGGAAGGTCAGAAATTGCATAAAGATTCGTCGTTTGGCCTTACTGTTGTTGTTGCATTTGCTGAATTTCAATATTTGGCATGACCGGGGCCACCGGTTCCTGTGCGCGCTCCACTAGTACGGACCAGTCCTCCGGTATGGGCAGCTTTCGATCGAGGGCGGGAGCCCTTTCACCAGCTTCAACATGCACCGCCACGTACAGATCGCTCTCCGTCTTGCCGCGAAAAATTCCCCGCGTTGGCGGCACGTCTGCATAATCGCGGCCCACTGCTGTGCGAATGTGCCGGTGATGAGCGACGAGATTGTTAGTAGGATCAAAGCCAACCCAGCCCAGATGCGGCAGCAACGCGTCCACCCAGGCGTGCGTGGCATCGGGCGTCGAACGGTCATGATCCTCGCGGCTGCGATACAAATAGCCGGAAACATACCGCGCGGGAATACCCACATGGCGGAGCAGCGCGATCATCGTGTGCGCGAAATCCTGGCAGACGCCCTTGCGGCTCTGGATCGCCTCGTCAATCGGCGAGTCCACGCGCGTGTGCTTAGGCACGTACTCAAAATAATCGAAGAGCCTCTGATTTAGCTCGTGCACCAGCATCGCGGGGTCATCGCGGCGCCTCACTTCAAGTCTGGCCGCAAGCTCAAGCAGCGCCGGAGACCCCATCGCATAGGTAGAGGGCAACAACATCTCCGAGTAGTCGCCGCTGTCGACCAATTCATCCAGTTCCTTCCATGCATCGGGAGCAAGAAATGCCGGCACCTGCGGCGCTGCCTGCTGCTCCACCACAGACTCCGCCACAATAATGAGCTGCGTATGATCGCCGGGAATGTCAAAGTGATGCACGTTGTTGCCAAGATAATCGCGGTAGGTAAACACCCGGCAGCGCGGGCTGACCGAAAGTGAGAAAGCCAGGCAATGCTGCAAGGCATCCGACCGCGGATGCATCCGCAACTCCATGATGCTCTCACCGATGGGCCGCGCGTAGCGGAAGCGTGTCAAATGCCGGATGGAATAAAAGTTCATGCTCGCTCTCCTGCCACTTACACCGTCAGCGCGAACTGAATGGAGTAATGCACGTAATGGTGGTAAATCTGTTCGTGAATCGCCATGCACTGCTTACGGATAGAGTGCAGAAACGCAGTCGCATCGCCGGTGAGAATTTCCCCCACCGTCGTGTAGCCCAGCATCGCGTGCAGCCGCCCGATCACTGCCCGCAGTTCCTCCGGTGGACGCCGGCCGCCGCTGCGCTGAATCGCATCAACCGCCTGCGACGTGGCGTCCACGCAATATCGGATAGCATGGGGGAAGTCGCGGTTGAGAACCAGAAATTCAAGGATGCGGTCGGCGGTAATATCGGCGGTGTACACCTGACAATAGGCTTCAAATGCGGTACAGCAGCGCAGCAAACCCACCTGTTCCAGGTACTTGAAGCCGGACTGTCCCCGGTCCGGAGGGCTCATAATCTCCGGATAAAATACCTCCAACAGTGTGGCTGTGGCGTAGGCGCGCTCAAGATACCGTGCCAGGCGGATGAACTGCCATCCTTGCCCATGAATCATCGTCGCGTCGCTCACGCCTCTGAAAAGGTGGATGCCGTCCTGCACTCCGGCCAGCACATCGCTCAGATTGTCCCGCGCCTGCAGTTGCGTGCTCGGAGAATGCGTATGATGAAAAAGCCGGTTTAGCATTTGCCACTGCTCGGTCGAAATCTCTTCCCTCACCTGCCGCGCATTCTCCCGCGCGCAGTTCACGCAGTAAATCACCGATGCGTGATTCGAAGCGTCAAAGACCAGCCCGCGCGCCATGGCGTCCAGATCGCCGTTCCACTCCAGGCCCGGCGGTTTGCCCAGCGCCGCCACAAAACGCCGCCAGCGCGTCTCCGCAGTCGCCTCGCCCGGGTCCAACATGAGGTTCATCGTCACGTCCAGCTGCCGCACCGTATTTTCCGCCCGCTCCAGGTAGCGGCTCATCCAGTAGAGGCTGTCGGCAACACGGCTCAGCATTCGTGCATCCTCCTGAACTGCGTGTTTATTAAGTGATCGCTCAGTCCTGCAATACCCATGTGTCCTTGCTGCCTCCGCCCTGCGAGGAGTTCACTACCAGCGATCCCTTCTCCAGAGCCACGCGCGTCAATCCTCCAGGCACGATGTTCACCTTGTCGCCAAATAAGATGTAGGGCCGCAGGTCCACATGCCGCGGCTCCAGCCGTTCGCCGATCAAACACGGCGCTCTCGAAAAATCCAGTGTCGGCTGCGCGATATAGTTCCGCGGATTCGCATCAATGCGCCGCGCAAACTCCTCCCTCTGCGCCGCTGTCGAGTGAGGACCGATCAGCATGCCATACCCGCCGCTCTCGCCCACCGCCTTCACCACCAGCTTGTCCAGATTTTTGAGAACGTGCTTCCGTTCCTTCTCTTCCGTCATCAGGTAAGTCTCGACATTCGACAGAATCGGCTCCTCGCCCAGGTAGTAGCGAATGATCTTCGGCACATACGCGTACAGCGCCTTGTCGTCTGCCACCCCCGTGCCAAATGCATTCGTCACCGTGACATTCCCCGCGCGATAGGCATTAAAGAGTCCCGCGCAACCCAGGATCGAATCCGACCGAAAAACCAGCGGATCGCTGAAGTCGTCATCGACGCGCCTGTAGATCACATCCACGCGCTTTAGCCCGTCCGTCGTCCGCATGTAGACAATGTTGTCGTGCGTCACCAGGTCGCGGCCTTCTACCAGGTCAATGCCCATCTGGCGCGCCAGAAATGTGTGCTCAAAGTACGCCGAATTAAACACGCCCGGCGTCAGCAGGACGATATTCGGCTCCGGCCTGCCCTCAGGCGCGAGCGAGCGCAGCGTCGAAAGCAGCAGCTGTGGATAACGCTCAATGGGCCGCACGCCGTAATTGTGAAAGAGCTGCGGGAAGGTCCGTTTCATTACGCGCCGGTTGGTAAGCATGTAGCTCACGCCGCTCGGCACACGCAGATTATCTTCGAGAACGACAAACTCGCCTGTATTCAGCCGCAGCAGGTCCGAGCCAATCACCGCGATATACACATTCCGCGGAACCTGCAGTCCGCGCATCTGCCGCCGGAACTGCTTGCAGCTGTAAACCAGATCCTGCGGTACCACGTGTTCGTTCAAAATCCGCGCCTCGGAGTAAATGTCGCGCAGAAAATGATTTAGTGCCGTGATGCGCTGCGTCAGCCCTCGCTCAATCTGCTCCCATTCGCGCGCGGTAATCAGCCGCGGTAACAAATCGTAGGGAAAGATGCGCTCCGTACCTTCATCTCGCCCGTAGACCGTAAAGGTAATGCCCTGCGTCAGAAACGAAATGTCGGCCGACTGCTTGCGCCTCTGCAATTCTTCCTTGGGCAACCGCGCCAGCGTTTCGGCCAACGCCGAGTAGTGCTCGCGCAGTTCGCCGTTCGGCTCGCGCATCTCGTCGAAAGCATGGTCAAGCGAATAGTCGCCAAAAAGGCTCTCCAACTCGGCGATGGAACCGGCGCTCATGGACAGGGGAGAACTTCCTTCACTGCGGATTCAGAGCGCACGCGCGTTGCACGGGTAAAAGAAGCATCGGCCTGTTCCCTGTTCATTCGCTTTTAGCACGCAGCGTATCAGGGAGCCATCAAGAAACCGGACCTTCTCCTTGCGAGCCCGCGCCTCAGCTCTCGCCTTGGAGGCTTGGGAAAGCGCGCAGCTTCCTCCGCCAACTGAGCTGGAGCGATTCAGTCAAGCCCCATCTTCGCGTCCCGGTCCTCATCTCCCTGTTACAGCACGACTTATTTTTTCCGCCAACATTGCCAATAATTTCCATCCTTCCCGCCACACTCTCCTCAAAGCTCAGCAAAACAGCCGCTTCGTGCCATCGTCCGTCAGTGAAAAAACAACCCGGCGGCAGGTAAGTCGTTAATTACCTCGAATTTACCGTCAAACAGCTGATTTTAAGTATTTTGGACCAAAAAAGGGGTGGGGATATGCAAGCCTTGAACAATAGTCAGCCGGTCCAGAGGTGTAAACAGATCAGCGCCACAGGCGACCTCTGCTATTGGCCCGCCCTGCGTGGCAGGAGCCGCTGCTACATCCACATCGGCGATATCGCTCCCAGCTCAGGAACGGCGCCTGCAAGAGTTCTACTCGAACTGCCCGCCATCGAGAATCCGGCCTTGATCCAGGCCTCCATCGGCCAGGTGCTCACCGCGCGGTCGGAAGGCAAGATCACCCCCCGCCGAGCCTCCTTCTACATCCACGCATTACAGATCGCCCGTCAGACCGTGAAGCAACTCCGGAGTATCAAGAATCAGGAGGTAGAAAAAAGGGCGGAGTAGCTCCGCCCTTTTCATTGCCTGAATTGTCGCAGATCCTGCAATTAGTGCAGACGGAAATCCACGTCGATGACCAACTGCACCGCAACCGGATGGCCCTGGTACATGGCCGGACGGAATTTGTACTGCTTCACGGCTTCGATGGCTTTCTCGTCGAGGCCCATGCCAGCGTGGCGCACCACGCGCACGTCCTGCGGATTGCCCTGCTGGTCGACGACAAGCTGCAGCGACACCGTACCCTGGTAATTGGCCTTGCGCGCTTCCTCGGTGAACTCCGCCTCAACCTGGTGAATCACGACTGGCGCGCTGACGCCGCCGCCCACCGACATGACGCCGCCACCATAGCCGCCGCCGCTGCCCACGCCGTTACCGGAACCATGGCCAATGCCGATTCCGCCACCCATGCCGGTGCCAAAGCCGGACTGAGCGCCGGATCCCTGTGAGGCCAGCGCGACCTGCGGAGAATCCTGCATGCCCATGATCG
>JASIJX010000056.1 GCA_030049955.1 Acidobacteriaceae bacterium | reverse complement strand
TCGTCGAGGAACAGCAGTCCGTTGTGGGCAAGCGAGACTTCACCGGGGCGCGGCACGATGCCGCCGCCGATAAGGCCAGCGTCGGAGATGGTGTGATGAGGCGAGCGGAACGGCCGCTGCGCGACCAGGCCGTCGCCGTTGAGCACGCCCGCGACCGAGTGAATCTTGGTGGTCTCGAGCGCTTCGTCGAAAGTAAGCGGCGCGAGAATGGACGGCAGCCGCTTGGCAAGCATCGTTTTGCCGGAGCCGGGCGGGCCAATCATCAGGATGTTATGGCTGCCGGCCGCGGCCACTTCCAGAGCGCGTTTGGCGGTCTGCTGGCCGCGTACGTCGCAAAAGTCGATGGTGAACTGCTCGAGCTTGCCGAGGATCTCCCGTGTGGCCACGCGGAAAGGCTCGCGCTGGATGACGCCGACAACGGTGGAGTTAAGCAGATCGATGACGTCCAGTAGCGAAGCGACAGGGTAGACGTTGACACCCTCAACAACGGCGGCCTCGGCAGCGTTGGCCGTCGGAATGATGAGGTTGGGAATGTTTTTCTCGCGCGCGAGGATGGCGATGGGCAGCATGCCGGCGACAGCGCGGACCGTGCCGTCGAGGCCCAACTCGCCGACGAGCAGGAACTTGCTCAGATCGGTGTTGCGCAGCGCGCCGTACGCGCCCAGAATGCCGATCGCGATGGGCAGGTCGAAGCCGGAGCCTTCCTTTTTTAGATCGGCCGGGGCGAGATTGATGGTGATGAAGGTAGGCGGGATCAGGTACCCCGAATTCTTGATGGCCGCGCGTACGCGGTCGCGGCTCTCGCGCACGGCTGCATCGGGAAGGCCTACGGTGTGAAAGTGATCCTGATCGCTTACGGTTCCGCTGTAATCTACTTCGACATCGATGAGATTCGCGTCAATGCCGTAAACGGCTGCGCTGAGAGTTTTGAAGAGCATAAGTGGGAGTTGGAGGGAAGTTTACCAAAAGCAGGGAATAGGGACTAGGGATTAGGGAACAGCACAAGTGATTGGGAATTGAAAAAGTAATGCCACTCCGAAGATGTTCGGAGTGGCATGGTGTTGTCGATTGCGATATTTACTTGCGAGTAGCGTCCAGGGCCTGATCGATGATCTGGTAGAGCTTGCTGTGGTCGACGACCTCGATGTACGGCGGCGCGCCGTGGCTGCCGTTCGTAACTACCCAGATGGTAGGGGTGTGTTGAATGCCGATGCGGTTTCCGAGATCCCTGTCGGCCTTGACTTCGGCGGCGAGATTTCCCTGCGGATCGACCGCGAAGGGCAGTGCGATGCCGTGGGCCTGGGCGAACTTCTGCGTCCACTGGGTGAGCTCAGGCAGCGTCTCAATCGAGGGCTGGTTCGAGAAGATGTAATCGCGGTATTCGTTGCCCATGTCCTTCGATTTGGTATCGAACCAGCGCGCGTAAACGGCGGCCTGGAAGCTCCAGGCATGGTAGGGCAGCGGGAAATCGCGACGGATCCAGGGAATGTGATAGTGTTCGGCGGCCGCTTTCACGATCGGGTTGGTCGCAGCACAGTTGGGGCACTCCAGGTCTGCGAATTCGATGATGGCGACGCGTACGCCAGCCGGCGGCTTGAGAGCGGCGGGGTCGTGGACCTGGGTGGTCTCCGGCGCGCCGAATTGCGCGTGGGCGGCGGAAGCAAAGACGAGGACGGCTGCCAAAGCAACGAGGCCGACGCAGTGGCGGCGAATCCGCGAAAAGCTTGCAGGAAAAGATGGCTGGAACATGTTGGTTGGACGGCTCCCTAGGGGCATTGTAATGGGTGGAGCACAGGCATTCTTCTTGAAGGCAATTACCGGCTGGCCTCTGGTGCTGTCCTGCCTCCGAAATGGGCTTCGATCTCCTCGAGGGTTTTACCCTTGGTTTCCGGCAGTAGGAAGACGGCGACGAGGAAGTAGACGACTGTGAAGCCGGCAAAGAGGAAAAACATCGACGAGTAGCCGTAGCGCGCAACAAAGGGCAGAAAGATTCCGGCGAGCGTCGTAGAGACGAGCTGGTTGATGACCAGCGCAATACTCATACCGTTCGAGCGAATGCGCGTGGGCATGAGCTCGCTGAGCGCCAACCAGACGACTACGCCCGGGCCCATGGCAAAAAAGCTCATGAACAGGTAAAGGCCCACGGCGACGAGCCAGCCGTGGCGGTTGCGGGGAATCTGGCCGAGGATGGCCTTGTCGATTTTAAGCGGCGCAATTTGCGAGGTCCTCAAGTTGCCGAAGGGATTTTGGAAGAGGGCTTCGACGCGGTTGGCGGGCAGGCAGTCGGCGCGGGAGATCCGGATAGGCTCGGCGGCGGGATCATCTGAGCGGACAAAGCTGGTGGCTGCCGTGTAGTCGCCGCAGGAGTAGATGATGGCCAGCGAAGCGCGGTCAATATCAATGGCGCTGCCCGCATAGCCCTGGGCGGCGAGCAGCTGCTGCGCTTCGGCCGGCGAAAAGCGCAACGTGAGGGAGTCGCGATTCGCCGCAAGCTGCTGCACGGTCACCCGGCAGTCGACGGTGAAGCGCTCGGTCGCGCGGAAGAGCAGTCCCACGCCGATGAGCGAGACGAGCACACCGCCGGTTCCCAGGATAAGCAGGAAGCGGCGGCCTTTGCGGTCGACCAGTACCATGCCGATGGTGGTGGCGAGGAAATTGACGAGGGTGAATAGTACGTAACCCCAGTGCGCAGCCAGATCGCTCAGCCCGCTCTGGATCAGGATGCCGGTGTTGTAGCCGATGATGGAGTTGATACCGGTGGCCGTATTGCAGAACAGAATTACGCAGGCGAGCAGGAAGGGGATGAGGTATTTGCGGCGCAGCAGCGAATCGCGCACTCGGGCGCTGCGGGCGGCTGCGGCGGCCTGGGCGATGGACTCCATCTCGTCAAGCTCGAGCGCAGCCTGCTGCGGCGTGCGGGAGCGGAGCAGCGCGGCGAGGGCCTGCTCGCGGCGGCCGCGACGAAACAGCCAGCGCGGAGACTCGCTGACCAGAAGCGCGCCGAGGACGAACACGATGCCAGGCGGCAACGAGACCCAGAAGATACTGCGCCAAGCCTGGTCCTTGAAATGAAAGAGCGTGGCTGCGTCGGCGACGTGCTCGACGGCGTTGACGCGATAGCTGAAGTAGATACCCACCAGCGCGGCTGCGAGAATGCCGAGGGTAAGCATCCACTGGAAGATCGCTGTTCCTTTTCCGCGCACCTGGGCCGAAAGGCACTCGGCGAGGTAGAGCGGGACGACGACGCCGACCAGACCGCCACTGATGCCCTGAAGCAGACGGCCGAGGAATAGCGGCCAGTAGCCGTGCGAGAGGGCGATGATGGGAATGCTCGAAGCAAATGCGATGCCGCTGAGCACCATGAGTGGGCGGCGGCCCATCCAGTCAGCCAGTAGGCCGGAAAAAAGCGTGGAGAAGACGCTGCCAAGCAGCACGGCTGCGACGATGACCGAGAGCTCGGCAGCGGAGAAGCTGGAAGTGGCTTCAAGATAAGGAAGCGCACCACCGATGATGCCGACGTCGATGCCGTAGAGCAGGCCGCCGAGGCCGGCGACGGTGAGCAGGATCAGATTGTACCTGCGGCGCGCGGCCGAGTTTGCTGCGTTCACGGCGTCCGTCGATCCGACTGTGGCCATTGGGCTTCCTTTGCTAGTTGCCTGCTTCATGACCTGGCTTTGCAAACCCAACTCTGGCGGCAAGGACGAGAACACCGCGAAAGTGGGCGGTCAGGCTGTGTCAACTTAGTCTACAATGATCGATTGAAAAAGAAATGCTCAAAATTTTGAGCTTAAGAAGGGTTGCGATGTCAAAATTCCAGCCTTGGGTTCCCGCTGTGTCACGGATCTCAAATGCCGCTCGGATGCTTGCCGTTTCTGCGTTCGTCGCTCTTGGACTTGCTCTTGGTTCGATCGCTGGGGCGCAAACCCCGGCGCCTGACATTCATCTGTTGCCAGCGCCACGCGAAGCGCACTTTGGCCCAGCTATCGATTTGCCTGAAAAGGTCGTGGTGACGGCGCCTGGGCGCAGTGCCGAGGATGAGTTTGCTGCGAAAGATCTGGAAGAGGCGCTGGCTGCGCTGACGCCGGTGAGCGAATCGAGACCGAACGATTCAAGATCGTCGAGTGGATTACCGTATCGGGTAACGCTGCTGCGCACTGAGTCGCCGGAGGCGAAGCTGGTGCTCTCGCGGACGAAACTAGCCTTCGACCCTGCAATGGAATCGGAGGGATACGTACTGTCCATCGAGCCGCACCAGGCGTATGTTGTAGGTGCAACCGGATCAGGGGTGTTTTATGGCGTGCAGACGCTCAAGCAGCTCCTGCCGCTGCCCGGCGGTCCGCGGCAGATCCCCACCGGTACGGTGCGCGACTGGCCCGCGATGCAGTATCGCGGCATCGACGACGATCTTTCGCGCGGGCCGTTCCCGACGCTCGAATTCCAGAAGCACCAGATCCGGGTCTTCGCTTCGTTCAAGATCAATATCTATTCGCCTTACTTCGAGCACACGCTGCTTTACCCGGATCAGCCGCTTCCAGCGCCGCCGGGCAGCTCGCTTACGCCGGCAGACGTAGCAGAGCTGGTTGCATACGCGCGGCAATATCACGTCACCATCATTCCCGAACAGGAAGCTTTCGGGCATCTGCACAAGGTGCTCAAATACGATCTCTACGCCGGCCTGGCGGAGACGCCGCACGGCCACGTGCTGGCGCCCGGCGCCGACGGCAGTCTGCCGCTCATCAAGGACTGGTTCACCGATATTGCGCAGGAGTTTCCTTCGCCGTTCATCCATGTTGGTGCAGACGAAACCTTCGATCTCGGTCTGGGACGGACGAAAGACGAGGTTCAGCAGCAAGGATACGGGCCGGTGTATGTAGCGTTTCTCAAGCAGATTCACGATGCGCTGGCGCCGCTGCAGCGGCGGCTGCTGTTCTGGGGCGATATCGGAGACGAAAATCCGGCCGCGGTTTCGGCTCTGCCCAAAGACATGATCGCGCTGCCATGGGATTACTGGGACTCGACGGGATTCGACAAGCTGATCGAGCCTTTTGCGAAGAACGGGATTGAGACGTGGGTTTCGCCGGGCGACTCCAACTGGAACCAGGTGTATCCGATGGAGAAGACCGCGCTGTGGAACATTCAGGGATTCATCCGCGACGGGCAGCGGCTGGGCTCAACAGGCGCGCTGACCACGGTGTGGAACGATGATGGCGAGGGACTGTTCAACCAGGACTGGTATGGCGTGCTCTTCGGCGCGGTGGCCGCGTGGCAGCCGGGAGAGAGCAATATTGCCAATTACCAGGACAGCTATGGGCAGGCCTTCCATCGCGACGCGAGCGGAAAGATCAACGAGGCGGAAAAAGAGCTGATGGCGGCCGAGGAAGCCGTTACGGATTCAAAACCCGGCATGACGACCGATGCGCTCTTTTGGCTGGACCCATGGAGTGAGCAGGGGCAGGAGATTTCTGCAAAACTGTTGCCGAACACACAGGCACTGCGCACGCATGCCGAGCAGGCCATTGTGCTCGTCGAGCAGGCGCGGATGGAGGAGCCGGGAATTGCCGAACCGGAGGCGCTAACGGCGATGGATCTCGGCGCGCGGCGGCTGGACCTGATCGGGATGAAGTTCGAACTGGCGCAGGAGATCGTGACGACATACGCGCAGATTCTTGCCGCGCAGCATGACCCGGCGCAGCATAAGCTGGTGAGCCTTCTGTTGAGCGAAATTTCAAGCGACGTAGGCCGATGCCAGGATTTGCGGGACGGATTCTCCGCGGCGAAGGACGAATATGCACAGGTGTGGCTAGGCGAAAACCGGCCATACTGGCTAAACAATGTAACAGTACGCTACGACCTCGCGATCCAGCAGTGGCAACGGCGGGCAGATGCCTTTACCGCGGCCACGCAGGACTGGTACAACGGGCACGATCTGCCTTCGCCGGCGGCATTCGGCATGCCCGCGGCGGGAACGACGCCAGCCCAATAGCTCGGGACGCATTCGGCAGCGAGGGAGAATACGATTCCCGAATTAATCGGGTAGCCACATAGTAATATTCTGCATCTGCGCAGAGTTGTATCGTTTCTCTTAAGGGGTCTGTGCTTTGGCTTTGGGGGCCATCGTCCTGTTGCGCGGCAAACTTCGCGGCATGGGCCGCGAGGCGGAATGCGATATTCTTGCTCGCCGCGTGGACGAGTCCGATCCCCGCTATCTGTGCCGCTCTTTCCGCTATCTTGAATGTTCCATCCTTACTGCGCCGGCTGACCTGCCGGACGGCGATTACATGGCCTACTTCGCTGGGCACAGCATGGTGGCCACGCGGACACGTGGTTTCTGGATCTCGACTGGGGCGGTTGCGCGCGATGCGGCTGCTGGCGGGCTGGAGGAGGGCCGAGTGATGGACTCCGCGGCTGCCGGCCCCGAAGCACCCGCGAACCCACCGCCGATACCGGACAAAAGATTTGCGGCTACCGATCCGATGCAGACCACGCAATCGCGACGCGGATGCTGATTGATTCCTGCCGATGATAGAACGATTTTGAGCCCGGGACTGTGGTCGTGGCAGGGCAGCATTGTCCAGAAAAAATGGTTTGAGACGCGAACGAAATGAGCCGGAGCCGGCTGCTACCCATAGCCTGGCATCCCGTTTATGCGTTGCCACGCCATCGCAGGAGTCACTAGCGACGGGTTCTCAGCGCCGGTCTCGGGCGGCAGGTAGCGATGGGCCGGCAGCCACTCTCCATAAAACGTTCCCGATGCCGGTGTCACCTCGTCGCTGCACGTCAAGGTGGCCAGGCAGCTTGCAATCTCTAGCGACGCGGATTCGAGATAACCTCTTGCGGCCTCGCACGAGATGAGGGTGCGGGCAATTTGCGCCCGAAAGAGCAGAGGCGCCGAAACGCTCGAAAGAAACCAGTGATCAAGACAGTCCAGGAAGTCGCTCCTGAGCGATTCGAGCCAAATACATTCACATAATTGACTTTGATACCATGCGACGCAAGTCCGCGAAGGTGTTGGGAAAAAATCGTTTTATCCTACGTTTTCTCTTGACATTCTTTTTCGGAGGCACATATAGTTTGAGACGCAAATTTATCACTGCGTGTTTTGTTGTCTTTAGATATGCAGGCGGCCCGACTTAGGGCCTTCCCGGGTTCAGCTTCCCAGTTGCGTTCTGGTTCGCCGTCCTCGGACGGTTCGATTCCTGTTTCGTTAAGGGGCACGGGACGGCGCCCGTGCCTCCAAAAAAACGACGACTTAGGTGAGCGCCGCACCTGTTCGAGCGGTTTTTGAGGAGGTAGTTATGACGGCAAACTGCATCTTGCGGTTCCCATCCTGTGCGGGTCGGAGAGCGCTGCGCATCGTGGCAGCGGTAATTGCGCTGCTGACTTTGAGTGCCATACCCGCATTGCACGCACAGATTCTCTACGGTTCGGTGACCGGTACAGTGAGCGACAAGACGGGCGCCGTGGTTCCCAACGTAACAGTTACCCTGACCAATCAGGGCACCGGGGAAGTGCGCAGCACTGTTGCCAACTCTCTCGGCAACTACGACTTTCTGGACGTGCTACCGGGAACGTATTCGCTTTCAGTCGCAGCGGCCGGGAACTTTGCCGGCTTTACGCAACAGAACGTGCAGGCCGAAGTTAACCGCCAGGTGCGGGTTGATATTACGCTCCAGCCTGCAAGCGTCTCCACTGAGATTACGGTCAGTGAAGCTCCGCCGGAGCTGCAAACCGAAACCGCGGAGGTGGACAGCGAAATCAGCCAGACTGAGCTGGCGCAACTGCCCATCACCTCTTCGCAGGGCCGCAATTTCGAGTCGCTCTACACGGTAATTCCGGGCGCTGCCGACGTGCAGGAAAAGAACTCGATAGGCGGCAACCCGGCCCGCGCCATGTCGGTGAACGTCAATGGCAATTCCTACAACGGCAACACTACGCGCATCGACGGCGCAGTCAATTATTATGGTTGGCTGCCCTACCTGATCGCATACGTGCCTCCGGCAGACTCAATCGAGAGCGTGACCTTTACCACCAACGACTTCAACGCCGAGCAGGGCCAGGCCGGCGGCGCTTCCATCAGGGTCACCACCAAGAGCGGCACCAGGGACTTCCACGGCGGAGCTTGGGAGTACTATCAGGACGCCGCATTCAACGCTCGCGGCTATACCGCAACTCAGGCTTCCCTTGAAACCTCCCTCGATCCGACCGGAGCGGTTCCGAAAAATGTCTTTCAGGAGTATGGGTTCAACATCGGCGGACCGGTCTATATTCCCAGAATCCTCACCGGCAAAAAGAAACTTTTCTTCTTCACCAACTTCGACCGCATCACGCGCCGTCAGTTGTACGCGGCGCAATTCACAATTCCCGACAGCAACATGATCGGCGGCAACTTCTCTGAGGCTGCCGGTACGAGCGTGATTTACGATCCGCAGCCCACGCAGGCCTGGGTGAACTCTTTTACGCCCACGGCCAGTTGTTCCTCGCTGCAATACGTCGCGGGTTATCTAGTCCCTGGATGCCGGCCTAGCTTCACTAGCGAATACGGCGAAACCGGGTCCAGCGTAAATACCATCCCCGCGGGTCGAATTGCCCCTGCTGCAGCCATCATGATGCAGGACCTGGCGCCGATTGCAGCCAAGATAGGCACGCCGAGCGCGGGCCTGATCGCAAGCGCCTTGCAAAACGACTACAACGCCACCGGAACCGTCGGCTACAACCGCAATTCATCCGACACAAAAATCACCTACATCCCGAGCGACAGCACGCAAATCTTCGGCAAGTACGGCATGCAACCGTACTCAGACGTTGACCCACAGGCACTCGGCGCCGCCGGCGGCAGTACGCTGGACGGCGGCCAGCCAGGCCAAGCCTCCGGCCGCATGCAGAACGTCGGCCTCGGCATGAGCCATGTCTTCAACCCCAGGCTCGTCATCGACGCCGACTTCGGCTATACGCGCCAGGTCACGGGTGCCCAGTCCACTCTCGACATCAAAGACGGCGACTACGGCCTGGACGTCTTGCATATTCCGGGAACAAATGGCGTTGGCCCCAACTATGTCGGACAGCCCGCATTCTACTTCGGATCCAGCGGCAACCTCTTCAGTGGCCTCGGAAACAATCAGGGCGCCAATCCATTCCTGTTCCGCGACAACCAGTTCACCGGCGATGTGAACCTGAGCTGGGTGAAGGGCAAGCACTCAACCAAGTACGGCTTGACCTATTACCACTTCGACCTGAATCACTTCCAGCCAACGAGCGGCGGCCAGCCCAACGCTCCGCGCGGCGGCTTCACGTTCTCCGGTGGAATGACCTGCGGGGGCGCATCGTGCGGCGTCACAGGATACACATCCCTTGCCGACTTCCTGCTCGGTCTTCCCAACAACGGAACCGGCCAGGCTATCGGCCACCCATCGCAGGTCTACAACCCGAATTCCCTGCGCTGGACCGAGATGGGCCTCTATGCCCAGGATCAATGGACCGTCACTCCCAAGCTGACGCTCACATACGGCATCCGGTATGAGGTTTACCCGGCCCCGTACCGTGACCACACCGGCGCCTCTGTTCTGGTTCCCGGATTACCGCAGACCGCCAATGTTGAGGTGGGCGGCATCAATGGCCTTCCCCGTAGCGCCGGTATTGGCGCCGGATGGGGACAGATTGTCCCTCGCTTCGGCATTGCCTACTCCGTCACCCCGAAAACCGTCGTGCGCACCGGCTTCGGCCTCACCACCGATCCCGACAGCTTCCGCTACCTGCGCGACTCGTTCCCAGAGGATCTCGCGCCCTCGTACACCGGAACCGGCAATTTCACCATTGCCCAGGACCCGGCTAACAACAACGCGGCCATGACCCTGAGCTATGGCATTCCAGCCTCCGTGATTCCAAACTTCTCAACCGGGTTCGCGTCCCTGCCTGTCTCCGGCTCTACGAACACCGTTCCCCAGAACTTCCGCCGCGGCTACATCGAGAGCTGGAACTTCTTCGTCCAGCGGGACCTGGGCCATCAGTTCGTGGCCAACGTTGGCTATGTGGGAACTCACTTTGTTCGCCAGCAGGCTGGCGTAAGCCCTTACAACTCTGCTCCGTTCCCAAGCGCCGCCACTTCTTGCATGGCCAATGGCCAGTACAACCCCTCCACTGGGCTCACCGGCGCGTGCAGCTTCCAGGTGAACACCATCTTCAGCCAGACATTCTGCAACGGACTAAGCAACTGCTACAACTCTGGCGGAGTCACCGTAAACGCACCGATCTTCTCCTCGTCCTACAACGCGATGCAATCCCAGTTGTCGCGCAATGCGGGTAGGAACGCTACTCTCGGCGTGGTCTACACGTACTCGCACGCCATCGATTTCGAGGACAACGGAGCCGGTTCAGGATCGCAAGGCACTGTCTTCAACTATCCCACCATGTACAGCCTCAATAAAGGCACCGCCGGTTATGACGAAAAGCATAACCTGCAGATCTATGGCATTTACAGCTTGCCCTTCGGTCCCGGCCAGGCATATGTAAACCACGGCTTTCTTGGCCAGATCCTCGGCGGCTTCCAGTTAAATGGCCAGATCAGCCACTACAGCGGATTCCCATTCTCCGTAAGCGCCAACAGCAACACCATCGGAGGGGTTGCACCCGGCTTTGGCGCAACCTACGCCCAATTGGTCTCTCCGTACCAGCAGTTGAGCGGTCACAACCGCACCTTCGGCAACACCGCGGTCTCCGGCGGCAAAGCCTGGTTCAATCCGGCTGCCTTTGCAAGTCCTGCTGAGCCCCCAGCCACGACTGCCAACACCTCTAACGCTTCGCCTGTCCTGCCTAATACCAGCCGCAACGAGTTCCGAGGGCCCGGCAACTCGCAGGTAAACGGGGAAATCGGCCGCTCCGTCCACATTTACCGGGAATCTGAGATCAGATTCACTCTGGAGGCATTCAACCTCTTCAATCACCCGTTCCTCAACAACCCAAATACCACGGTGCCAACAAGCGCCAACGTCGCTTCAGGCAACTACGGATCGTTCGGTCTTATCACCAGCTTCGGACCGGGGTATTCGCAAACGCAGGGTGCGCGCGCTTTGCAGTTCTCTGGCCGGGTGAATTTCTAGGCTGGCGAAGAACGACTCTTCAACAACTGCCTCGCCCTGCTGCAGCGCTTCTGTGGCAGGGTGAGGCGCAGATTTTCTGCTTCCTCTGCGACGCGGGATGTGAAGACAGGGGTGAAACACCCCGTGTTCCGGGCCAGTCGAACGGGCGCAGCCGCCGAGCTGCTTCATTGAGCTGCATAAGAATTTGAAGAGGAGGGCAGTTTACATCAGCTTTCCTCCCCGCATTGCGATCCTGTTCGGGGATGCCGATCAAGAGAAGAGGTTTTTGCTTTGGCCATGAACACGCGAGTGGAACGAGGCATCCGCAGGGTCGATCTGGCCTACGCGCAAGTAGCTTCGAGCGAGATCGCGCGCGATCTGAATCGCGACGTGGTGCTGGAGATCATTCGCGCCCGCCAGCCGATCAGCCGCGCCGACCTGGCCCGCTATTCAAGCCTGCAGCGGTCGACAATCTCGCTCATTATTGAGGAGCTGCTCGAAGAGGGATGGATCCGCGAGGGTGCTATCGCCCGCCGGCCGCGCGGACGCCGTCCCACGCTGCTGGGCCTGAACGACGACCTGGCGATGATTGTTTGCGACATCCGGCCGATCCAGGCCACAGTGGCTGTTGTCGATCTCAACGGCAGGTTTCTTTCCCGCGAAGCGCTGCCCGTGCTCTCGGATCCGATGCAGGCCGTGGCGCAGATTGTGACCTGCATGAAGAAAATGCAGTCGCGGCATCCGCAAAAATCGTTCGAGGGCGTGGGCGTGAGCCTTCCGGGCAGGGTGGATCCCGAGTCGCAACGACTGATCTTCGCGCCCAACCTGAAGTGGCCGTCGTTCGACATCCGCAGCGCCATCGAGCAGGGCACGGGAATGAAGGTGGAGATGGACAACGCCGCCAACGCCTGTCTGCTTTCGGAACTGTGGTTCGGGCGCATGGACGGTGTCCGGAATGCGGTGCTGATCACAGTCTCCGAGGGAATTGGCGCAGGCGTTCTGGCCAATGGACAGATGGTGAGCGGCCAGCATGGCATGGCGGGCGAGTTTGGCCACATTCCGCTCGACCCGAATGGGCCGCGCTGCGCCTGCGGCGGGCTGGGCTGCTGGGAAACGCTGGCTTCATCCACGGCGGCGCTGCGCTACTATGCCGAGTTGAGCCGAGACAGCCGACGGATTACGATCCACGAGCTGATTCAACTGGCGGGCGAAGGCGATGCGCACGCCATTGCAGCTCTCGAGCGGCAGGCGCGGTGCTTTGGTCGCGGAATGCGCATGGTAGCGGCTGCGCTTTCTCCGCAGACGGTGCTGGTGACGGGCGAAATTGTGGCCGCGTGGCCGCGGCTGGGGCCGATCGTGGAAAAGGAGCTTGCCGGCCTGGTGCTGGCCGGCGCTCCGCCGCAGCTGCTGGCAGTAGAGGAGAACGAAGTGGCGCGGCTGCGCGGCGCGGCGGCCTTAGTGCTGCAGCGGCACAGCGGTCATGCGCGGCCGCGAAGACGGGAAGGGCGCGCGGCGGCGGGAACCGTTGCCGAACCGGCGCTGACGCAAATCTAAAACTCCAGGCCGCTCCAAAAACTCCAGGTCGCTCCAAGTTTAGAATTCCAAATTCCGGCTGGCGCCTGATTTCCAGACTGCCGGCTATTCAGAACTTCGCGGAATCCGTTGCTTTTCAAAGAACTTCAAACCAATAGAGAGCAGCATAATCGGGGAAAACATTCGCTCACTCCACTTTCCGGTGGTACGATTTAGCGAGTTGCCCTCCCACCAAAATCCAGTTCCCGGAGTGGCAACAGTGTCTCCTCTTCTCTTCCGGTTCCTTTGCGTCCTTGCATTCGCGACTTCGTCGATTTCTTGCCTCGCGGCCGATCGAGTCGTCTTCGGCCGGATAGCCCCAACCCAATCCACTCTTTTTATCGCGCGCGCAGATGGCTCCGCGGAGCGGTCACTCACGCCTCCAAACTCGCTCAACTACAATCCCGCGTGGTCTCCCAGGGGCGAGTGGATCGCTTTCACATCGGAGCGGGCCGGCCCTGCCAATCTCTTCCGCATGCATCCCGACGGCAGCAATGTCGAACGCCTGACCGCCGATGCTGCCTATGACGATCAGGCTGCGTTCTCTCCCGATGGCCGGCAGATAGCTTTTGTATCGACGCGGGCCATGGGCTTTGCGAATCTGTGGATACTGGACCTTGCCACCCGCAAGGCGCGGGCGCTGACCACGGGGCGGGGTGGCGATTTCAGGCCGGCCTGGTCTCCTGATGGCCGTTGGATCGCCTTCTCTTCGGATCGCGACAGCGATCTTCCCTCCGCGAAAAACCGCTGGGAGCGGCTCCATCTCGTCGATATCTATCTCATTCGCCCTGACGGCTCGGGGCTGAGGCGTATTTCGCAGCACGGGAACTTCTGCGGCACTCCGAGATGGACGGCAGACAGCAAAAGCGTCGTGACCTATTGCATGTCGGCGGACGACACATGGATTTATCGAAACAGGCTGCTCAAGCCCTATGGGGAAGGCGCGGAGAATCAACTCTATAGGATTGACATCGCCAGCGGTTCCATCGTTCCCATCACCAGCGGTCCGGGCGTCAAACTGGCGCCTTTCGTTCTTGCCTCAGGAAAGGTTGCGTATTTGCGCGGCGACGGAGCCAGGATGGAGATTGTTTCCGGTGCAGGCAGAGTGGGTCCGTCGGGTTTGGACATCGCGCCGAATCCTCCTGCCTGGTCTCCGGATGGCAAGTACGTTGTCTACAGCCGTGTCACTTTTACGCCGAACTTCGAACCGGTGAAGCAATGGAGCCGTAATCCGAACTTCGATCTCTACGCAACCACGCAGTTGCCAGCCTACGACCCAACAGGAATGCGCCTGGCGGTTTCAAACGTCGTGCCGGGCGGCATCACCAGCCTCATGATCATCGACGGTGACAAGCCGGCGCACGCGATTCTGCAGCGAAAGGATTTGATTCTGGCCCCGCAATGGTCGCCTGACGGCAAGCAGATCGTTGTCGGCGTAGGCGCCTTCACTGCTTTTCTTGACTTTGACGCAGGAACCAAAAAGCCCATCGATCGCGTCAATGGAGGAGCGCAGGTAGCAATTCTCAATGCCGACGGCGCCGGATTTCACCTGATTACCTCGGGACGGAACAACAACGGTTTCGCTTCCTTTTCTCCAGACGGAAAGCACATTGTTTACCGCACAGCTGGGCCGGATGGCGAAGGCTTGCGCATCATGGATCTTGCCGACGGCTCCATAACTGTGTTGACCAACGAGTACGACAACTTTCCTTTGTGGTCTCCGCGCGGAAATCTGATCGCCTTTGTGCGCAACATTGCCGGGGACTTTGAAGTGATGACCATTCATCCCGATGGGAAGTGTGTGACCCAATTGACGCACACGCATGGCAATGAGGCGCACCTGGCCTGGTCTCCCGACGGAGAGCGGTTGTTGTTTACGAGCTCTCGGATGGGATTCAAGGACGAGGCGCTTTATACCGGCAGCCCGCAACCGTATGGCGAGATATTTGTTATGAATTACGACGGCACCCATGTGGAGCAGCTTACCGATGACCAGTGGGAAGACGGCGGTCCAGCTTGGCAGCCGCACCATCCGGCCCCGACATTGGCGCAGGCCGTTCGAGAATGATCACAAAGCTCAAGTCTTTATAAACGGGGCTCTCGTCGCGCAGTGGG
>JASIJX010000449.1 GCA_030049955.1 Acidobacteriaceae bacterium | reverse complement strand
GTGATCCACGCGGCCTATTATCGCCCGCCAGCCGAGGCGCGGAGAGCTATCAGCATCTTCACCTGTTCGAATTTTATGAAGGAAGCCGCCAACAGCCTGCTCAAGCTACTGGAAGAGCCGCCCGAGCACACCTCGCTTGTGCTGCTCACGGAAAACCCACACGAGCTGTTGCCCACCATTCGCTCGCGCGCCGTGATTCACCGGCTGGGTGCTATTCCGCCGCAGGAGATCGAGGCGCTGCTTGCCGCACGCCGGCCAGAGCTGAAGCAACGCGATCGCGCGCTGGTGGCGCGCCTGGCGGAGGGAGCGGTTGGACGGGCATTGGGCTTCGATCTGGCGACGTATCTCGCCAGCCGCGAAGATGCGCTCGTCGTGCTGCGCACTGCGCTGAAGGAGCCAGACTATTCGCACCTCTTCCGCGCCACTGAAACCTACCGTGCCGGCGCTGAAGGCCAGGAAAAGACGCAGAATCTGCTGCGCGCTCTCGGCAGCCTGGTTGAGGACCTTTTGCTCATCCTCGCCGGAACGCCTGCATTCATCCGTAACATCGATATCCAGGGCGAGCTGGAGCGGATGGCCGCGGGCGTCAGTATCGAGTGGATCGACGGCGCGGCTCGCGCGCTCGCTCAGGTGGAGCAGGGCATGCGGCGCAACCTGCTGCGCTCGCTCTCGCTGGACGCGATGGCCGTCGGCCTGTCCGCCAGTGCAGGCCGCGGCTGAATCGACCCAAGCCCAACCTAGGATTTTCCCTCAATCTGCGCTTGCCCTCGGGCAAATCGTCGTGGTCAATCGCGCATCCGGGTCAATTGGGTGCAACCTCCACACCTGCTGCGGCATCTCTCCTGGTATCAGTAGCTCCCATGTATACGGGGCAGAAGGGTTTTCCTGTCAGGATCGTTTCCGCTATAGCGGTCTGGATGTGGATTTTCTTCTCTCGTGCACGGTTTCCGGCCTGAATGGTCCGGTCGGGTTTTCCCTGGGCTGCTTAGGTTCCGTGCCCGGCTCAACGCGGGCGCGCCACCACTTTTTGAGCAGGGAGGGTTGTTTTCTTATGAGCATTTCATCTATTCTGCCCGCAAGACACCGCGAAAGCAGCGTCGATTTTTTCCGGCCCCTCAGCCGGATGCGGAGGGAAATCCCCGCTCCTATGCCTTTACGTTTTTCAGCCCAGCCCGAGGACCTGGACGCACCTAACCGCCATGCGGAACTGTTCTATCTGCAGAAGCAGATTCAGTCACAGACGCCGATGGTGGTGGTGCTCGAGGATGGCGAGCATGTGGAGGGCTGCATCGAGTGGTATGACCGCAATGCCATCAAGGTGCGCGGCCGGGGCAAGACGCTGATCTACAAATCCGCCATCAAGTACATGTACAAACTGGGCGATACGGGACAATAAGGCAGGGAGCGAGCCATCCTTGCAGTTGCAAGGGAGCGGGAAGGTCAAAGCGCAGGGACTTCCTTGCTAGGTGTGCTTGCTGGCTTGCTTCTTTGACACCCTTCTCGCTGGCTGGCTCCCTTGCGACCCTGCTTACTCACTCCCTGCTTTATCCCCGTGCGGCCTTGCGCAGGCGGTCACGTATGGCGGCGCCAATTCCCTGCTCAGGCGGTAGCGGACAGAGGATCACCTCGCATCGATCGCCGTCGAGCTGCCGTAGTCCCGCGTAAAGTTCACGCGCCATCGCGTCGGGCGAGTCCCAGCGGCCCCAGTGGAAAAGCCGTGCGCCGGCGAACTCTTCGCGCTCCTCGATTCCTGCCGGAAGCATGATTCCCAGCCTTTTGCCAAAGTATTTACGCGCCTGCGCGGCCAGGCAAGCGGCAAGTTCGGCGGCCTCGGCCTCCACCAGGATGAGCCGCGCATGAGGGGCATAATGCCGCAGCCCTACGCCCGGCGCAGGCAGTGCGTCTGCAGGCTCGGCGGCTGGCGCGGAAGCTTCGCGGTATAGCTCCACCGGTCCGGCGACCGCGCGAATCTGCTCGGCTGTCACCGCGCCCGGCCGGTAAATCACCATTGGCGACCTGGTGGGATCGAGCACGGTGGATTCCACTCCATGCTCCGTGGGCCCGGCATCCAGCACGGCATCGATGCGGCCGTCGAGATCCTCGAGCACATGCGCCGCCGTTGTGGGGCTTGTATGGCCAAAGAGATTGGCGCTGGGCGCGGCCACCGGAATCTCCGCGCGGCGAATCAGCGCCAGCGCCACCGGATGGGCAGGCATGCGCACGCCCACCAGCGGCCGGCCCGCCGTCACCGCATCCGGAACGGCGCGCGTGCGCGGCAACAGCAGCGTAAGCGGCCCCGGCCAAAAGGCCTCGATAAGCAGACGCGCTGTCTCGGGAATCGCTTCGACAAGGCCCGCCAACATGCCATCGCGACGGTCGAGCGGAGCGATGTGGACAATGATCGGGTCCCAAGCCGGCCGCTGCTTGGCGCGAAAAATACGCTCCACGGCTCGGCTGTCAAAGGCGTTGGCGCCAAGACCGTATACCGTTTCGGTTGGCAGCGCCACCAGGCCGCCGGATTTGAGAATCCTGGCCGCCTCGTCGAGCACGCTCTGCGCGCCCGGAGCAGCCAGACCTGATTCAGTCAGACTTGGTTCAGCCAAATTGTGAGAATCCAGAATCAACCGCAACGTCTTCATCGTCCCTGTCTACCCATCGCGGATCAATCTGGAGAAGCGGTGCTTCCCGGCATAACATCCGCTCCGCAACTATTCTCGCGCAATCCCGTGCCCTGGGCCAGCCGTCGTATACTCAGTGGTTACGATGGCCGTCGAGACGGAGATCAAATTCCGTGTGGCAGATCCGGCTGCGCTTCGCGCGCGCCTTGCAAACGCCGGCTTCCGGCTCGAAACGCCGCGCACCTTCGAAAGCAACGTGCTCTACGATACGCCCGACCGGCAAATGCGCGCCCGCACTGAAATCCTGCGTATCCGCCAGTACGGCGACCGGTGGACTCTCACCCATAAGCGGTTGCCCGCAAATGGCCCCGGCGAAGACGTCCACAAGCATCGCATTGAGACAGAAACTGAAATATCCGATGGCAATGCGCTCGCCGAAGTCTTCCAGTCGCTCGGTCTGACGCCAGCCTTTCGGTACGAAAAATGGCGCGAAGAGTGGACTGACGGCGCGGGACACTGCGTAGTGGATGAAACGCCCATTGGCGAATTCGCAGAGCTCGAGGGGGTGCCCGCGTGGATCGACGCCGCCTCGGCTAGACTGGGCGTCGCGAAGTCGGAGTATCTCACGCTCAGTTATGGGCGGCTGTTTGACGAGTGGCGGCAGCAGCACGCCTGCAGCGCTGACAACCTTACCTTCGCCGCAATCGCCCGGGCTGTCTCGCGCTCCTGATCCTGCAGAGAACGAGTGCTGCCTCAGGATAAAATGGACAATATTAATTACCTCGTGGGGCCATGACGGACGTTCAAAAAAAACCAGCGGGCGTGGAAAAGATAACCCTGTCCGTAGCGCTTCTCGGCCCTCACCCGGGTCGGCGGAAAGTTGTCGCGGACGCGTTGTCGGCCAGGCCAGGTGTGAAGCTGCGCGAATTTGAGGCGTTTCCGGCAAGTTCATCGGATCTGAGCTGGAACCTGGCGCAGCAGTACGATGTCGTCGTCGTCGACGTCGATGCCAACCCGGACTTCGCCATCAAGCTGGCGGAAGACCTGCAGGGCCATGGCCGCACCTATGTGATGGCCTACTCCGAGAGCGCGGACATGAAGGCCGCGGTTCGCCTGATGCGCCTGGGTGTGCGCGAGTTCTTCACCTTTCCCCTGGACATGAGCGAAATCACCGCGGCGCTGGCGCGCGCCGCAAGTGGCCAGGGCGTGACGCAGGCCCTGCAACCGGCCGCGGGCAAGCTGCTGGTCTTTCTGGGCACCAAGGGCGGTTGCGGCGTCACCACGATCGCGTCAAACTTCGCGCTTGCGCTCCAGCAGGAGTCCGAGCAAAGCACACTACTAATCGATCTCGGGCTTCCCCTCGGCGACGTTGCCATCAACCTAGGCATACGGACACAATTCTCGGTCGTGAGTGCCCTGAAGAACTCCGATCGCCTGGATACCAGCTTTCTGCAGTCGATTGTGGCACATCACGATTCCGGCCTCGCGGTTCTGGGCGCGCCTCCCGACTTCTCCGCGAGTGCGCCCGGTCCAGACGCCCTCGACAAGCTGCTTTCAGTGTCGCGCCGCGCTTACGACTTCGTCGTTGTGGATGCCGGCTCGCGCGTCGACCTGGTGGGCACGGCGCTCTTCGAGCAGTGCTCCGCCATCTACCTGGTCACTCAGGTGGGGATCTCCGAGTTGCGCAATGCCAATCGCATGATCGCGCAGCTCTTCGCCAAGCGCAGCGACACCCTCCAGATCGTGCTCAACCGCTACACGCAGCGCTCGCTGTTGTTCGATGACGAGCAGATCGCTAAAACCCTGACGCGCCCGGCGCAGTGGAAGGTTTCCGATGACTACGGCGCTGCGCGACGCACGCGAAACATTGCCACGCCCCTGGTGCTGGAAGAGTCGGCCATCGCGCAGCAAATCCGTGAAATGGCCCGTGGCGCTGCCGGCATTTCCGCCAAAGACGAAAAGAAGGGATTCTTCCGCCGGTTGCGGTAAGACAATCAGGATGTGAAATGCGGCTCAGGGCAGGATACGCCTGAGAGAGAGCCCGCTCAGCTCCCCTGCCCGTGGCACTTCTTATATTTCTTGCCGCTGCCGCAGGGGCAGGGATCGTTGCGTCCCACCTTGTCTCCGGTGCGCCGCTGCGTCGGCTGACTGGCTTCGCCACCGCCCTGCCGCGCCGCAACCGCCAGTTCGCGCTCCTTCTTGCGATGGAACTCCTTCTCGAGCATGTCGATGGTCGTTGACGGCGCGCGCGTCGGAATCGCTATTTCGCGGGGGGCGCCGTCGCCCATGGCTCCCACAGGCTGCGCGGCGCTGGCCACCGGCGGAGCCTTGGGCACTTCGCGCTGCGGCCGCGGGGCTGCATCCACCGGCCGCCCATCCGGTCCGATGATCTGCATCCGGAACAGGAAGCGCACTGTGTCTTCCTGGAAGCGATTCATCATCGCCTCGAACAGATCGAACGACTCCTTCTTGTAGGCCACCAGCGGATCCTGCTGCGCATACCCGCGCAGTCCGATCCCTTCCTTCAGGTGGTCCATTGAAAGCAGATGATCCTTCCATAGCCCGTCGATCACGCTCAGCATCACCATGCGCTCGTGGTAGCGCATGGTCGGCGCGCCGAGGATTTTTTCCTTGGCTTCGTACGCCTCTGTGAGCTTCGCAAAAATCTCGTCGCCCAGCTCGTGGCGCGTCATCTCCAGCGGCTTGAAGCCCGCCGTCTGCATGTTGAATCCGAAATGATCGACGAGCCGTTCTTCCAATCCTTTCAGGTTCCAATCTTCGTTGCGCTGGTCCTCAGGCGCAAACTCATCCAGCAGACTGCTCAGGATGCCGCCGACGTAATCGTCGAGGATAAGCTCGCGCTGGTCCACGCCCTCGAGTAGCTGGTGGCGCAGGCCGTACACCGCCTCGCGCTGCTTGTTCATCACGTCGTCGTACTCAAGCAGGTGCTTGCGGCTTTCGAAGTTCTGCGCCTCGACGGCCTTCTGCGCAGCCTCAATGCGCTTGGAGATCATGCGGCTTTCGATCGGCACGCCTTCTTCCATGCCCAGCCGCTCCAGCAGCGTGCTCACCCACTGCTTGGCAAAGATGCGCATCAGGTCGTCTTCAAGCGAGAGGAAGAAACGCGACTCGCCGGGATCGCCCTGCCGGCCCGCGCGGCCGCGAAGCTGATTGTCGATGCGCCGCGACTCGTGCCGCTCGGTGCCCAGAATGAACAGACCGCCGGCCTTGATCACCTCGTCGTGCTCTTTCTGCGCGGCCTCGGCATGACGGCCGTAAACCTCGGCCCACTCCGATTCCGAAACCTCGAACTCCTGGCCCTGGTAATAGAAGCGCAAGAATCCAGCGGGCGCCATCGGGTTGATCGCGCCCTCGGCCACACTGATGGCCCGCGCGCGCCCGCCTTTCACCATCTCCTGCCGCGCCATGAACTCGGCATTGCCGCCCAGCAGGATGTCGGTGCCGCGGCCGGCCATGTTGGTGGCGATTGTCACCATACCCAGGCGCCCTGCTTGGGCCACAATCTCCGCTTCGCGCTCATGGAACTTTGCGTTCAGCACCACGTGCCGGACGCCCTTGCGCTGCAGGATACCCGAAAGCCGCTCCGATTTTTCAATGGACGTCGTACCCACCAGCACCGGCTGGCCCTTCTCGTGCAGCTCAGCGATGTTGTCTGCGACTGCCTTGTATTTTTCCTTCTCTGTCCGATAAACCACGTCCGAATTTTCGATACGCAGCAGCGGCTTGTTTGTGGGGATAACGACAATTTCGAGGTTATAGATCTTCTCGAACTCGGCCGCTTCCGTTTCCGCCGTGCCCGTCATGCCGCTCAGCTTCTGATACAGCCGGAAGTAATTCTGGAAGGTGATCGTGGCCAGCGTCTGGTCTTCCTTGCGGATGTTCACGCCTTCCTTGGCTTCAATCGACTGGTGCAGCCCATCGCTCCAGCGCCGGCCAGGCATCAGGCGGCCGGTAAAGGTGTCCACGATGATCACCTCGCCGTCCTTCACCACGTAGTCCACGTCGCGCTTGTAGAGCGCGTGGGCTTTAATGCCCGTCTCGACGTAGTGCTTCAGCTCCCAGTTCTCCGGGTCGGCAATATTCCCGATGCCGAGTAGTTTTTCGATCGTCTCCCAACCCGTATCGGTCACGCCGATGCTGCGCTGCTTCTCGTCGACCACGTAGTCGCCGCTCAGGTACTTTTCGCCTTCGCTCAGCCGGATGCCCAGTTCGGCCTGCCGCTTCGGGTCACTCCATTCCACCTCTTCGCCCAGCTCGAGCTGAGGAATGATCTTGCGCACGCGCGCATATTTGTCGGTGGTCTGGTCCGTAGGGCCGGAAATGATGAGCGGCGTCCGCGCCTCGTCGATCAGAATCGAGTCAACCTCGTCGACAATGGAGTAGTAGTGCCCTCGCTGCACGCAGTCCTTGATCTCGAACTTCATGTTGTCGCGCAGGTAGTCGAATCCAAATTCGTTATTAGTCCCGTAGGTGATGTCGGCTCCGTAAGCCTGTCGGCGCTGATTGTCATCCAGATCATGAACGATGACGCCCACCGTAAGCCCGAGGAATTCGTAGATCTTGCCCATCCACTCGGCGTCGCGCTTGGCCAGGTAGTCGTTCACCGTGACCACGTGCACGCCGCGGCCAGCCAGCGCGTTCAGGTAGCAGGGTAGCGTGGCAACCAGCGTCTTGCCTTCGCCGGTTTTCATCTCTGAGATTTTGCCCTGGTGCAGCACCATGCCGCCGATCAACTGCACGTCGAAGTGGCGCATCTGTACTGCGCGCCAGCCCGCCTCGCGCACCACCGCAAAGGCCTCGGGCAGGATCTCGTCGAGCGCCGCTCGCTCGGTCTTCTTGATCTCTTCCTTGTCGGTCAGTCCCTCGATCCGCTTGGCGATGCGGTCGCGGAACTCCACCGTCTTGGCCTTCAGCTCCTCATCCGAGAGCTTCTCGATCTCCGGCTCCAACGCATTGATCTGCGCGACGATAGGCGTCAGCCGCTTGACGATGCGTTCGTTCGAAGTCCCGAAAACCTTAGTCAGTGCTTTCTCGAAATCCACAAAATTCTCCGTATATCAGTGTAAATGGAATGGCGAATCATAGGAGACGGTAGAAAAAAGGCCCCGGCGCTTAGGCCGGGGCCTTTAGGGTTACGGTCTGATTCGTCAGTTGCTCGACAGCGCCACTCCCGCGATCTTCTCTTCGCTGCCGCTCTCGTCCGAGCTTACCGGGCGATAGAAGAGTTGGTTGGCGTCGAGATAGACTTCGAGGAACGCCGGCCGGTTCGGAATCTGCCCGGCGATCAGCGCCTCCGAAAGCGGATCTTCGACATAGCGTTGCAGCGCGCGGCGCAACGGGCGCGCTCCGTAGCTGCGGTCCACCATGGTCTTGTCGAGAATCCACTTCTTGGCTTCGTCGGTCACCGAAATGGTGATGGCCTTCTGCGCCAGGTTGGTGTTCAACTGCTGCACCAGCAGTTCCACGATCTGAATGAGATCAGCATCGGAGAGCGACTGGAACAGAATCACTTCGTCGAGGCGGTTAAGGAACTCCGGATTGAACGTCTTCTTGACTTCGTTCTTCACCAGTTCCTCGATCTTCTCGCTTACCAGGTCGTCGCGGTCGCTCTGAAAGCCGAGTCCCTGCTTTTTCTGCAGGTGCCGCGCGCCGATGTTCGAGGTCATGATGACGATGGTGTTCTTGAAGTCGACGGTATTGCCCAGCCCGTCGGTCAATTGCCCATCCTCAAAGACCTGCAACAGGATGTTGAAGACATCCGGATGCGCTTTTTCGATCTCATCGAGCAGAACCACTGAATACGGCGACCGCTTGACGCGCTCGGTCAACTGTCCGCCCTCCTCGTAGCCCACGTATCCCGGAGGCGAGCCGATGAGCTTCGACAC
>JASIJX010000448.1 GCA_030049955.1 Acidobacteriaceae bacterium | reverse complement strand
TCTGCTGAGTTGCACGCGCATCCATCCGGTACCAGAACCCGAGCCCCCACTCCGGCGGCACGTTGCCACCGCCGGAAAAGACGTTGTAGCGCTTCACGGCATCGAGCATCTCCGGCCCTGCAAATAAATAAACATCCACACCCTGGGCCGTTGGTACGTCAACTGTGATTGTGCCCAGGTCGCCGTCCTGGACATTGCGCGTGTAATTCGGGTTGGGATTGGCGCTCGTTACAGCCCCCACCGAGTGCGTGGGCTTGGGCCTGGCATCACCGAAGTAAAGGGTTGCGTACCGGGCAGTGTCGATTAAGACGCCGATCCCTTCCGTGGTTACATAAAAGGGAACCGGAGCATGGGAGTCGCCGGTATCCATCTTGGGATCGGCGTTGACGCGGACGACTTTCTTTTTCCCTCGCTGTGCGAACGACATGAATTGAAGACCAAGTCCATAGATCTGTTCACTCGGCCGGAGCGGCAGCACAACCACACAGCCGCGCTCGGTTCGCCTGCCCTCAATTGCAGACAGCGGTGCGGTGTTGACGCGGGGTAGTTTCTCGAAGCCGGCTATGTGCGGCGCTACTAAGCGGCTGGATACAGGAGTGAAACGCTCTGGCACACCAATCGTCGCACGCCACACGCCCGGAAAGATAGGCTTCCAGGCGGGCGTCTCCACTGAAGCCGTAATCGTGTCTCCAGCGCACAGATACGGCGATACTCCGGCCGCCGCCGCGCAGGTCGCCAGGCCCTTAGCAAGCGTCCGCCGGCTCATCTTTACTTCATTGTTCATACTCTCTCCTTTGGACATAACGGACGGCTCATCGAACCATGTCCAGCTCACAGACCTATAGACTTAGATGGATGTTGACTGAATCACCATTGTCATCCGCGAGTCTGAATAGAACGTTCTCCGCTTTCACTGACTACGGCGCGACGCGAATGGTCAATACCTCATTGGGATGAAACTGCACTCGAAACTGGTTTTGCGCCACAGGAAGACTGCGCAAGGTGTCTTCTACAGCGTCGCAAAGGCTGACTGAATAGTTGTCTTTTCCGAAAATCCGAATGGTCGCCTCTGTGTCGTGGCCGGCAGTTTCTTTGAGACGAAGAATCGTTCCATGAGAATCCTCAGCCATCTTCCACGTAACTAACACGACGTTTGGTGCGCTTATCGTCAGGAAGCTCATACCACTGGCCGGCAGTGATCTGTCCGGATCGCCAATCTTATCCTGTTTGACGACGCGATCCAGTTCGACAGGTTCCATACTTTCCCATCCCAATCGGCTGAGTAAAGCCGGATCTAGGTGGTCGGCACTCGTCAGCGTATAGCGAAATGTAAAGTCTCCACCCTGTCCGGCCCGATAATTGACAAACCAATAGTTATTCATTGCGTACGAAAATAATGTGGAGCTTCTGGGCCTAAAGTCCTTTGGCCATTCTCCACGGTTGATATCTCCAAAGCACGCAAGTGGCGCATCAAGCGGCACAATACCAACAGTCAGGCCAGCGTCTCGCACCGCCATCCACCGCTGAATGCTAAACCATTCCAGGCTCGCGCCCTTAAACATATCTTTTGCAGGGTCTACCCACCCTTGCTGGGACGCGTATGCAAATGTCGGTGACGACACAGCCACAGGAAAAGCAAAATACACAGCCTCCTTGGCAGTGGTATAGTCCTTTTGCACGTGATATCGGAATTCTATCTTTTTCTGCTCATCATACAGAAGAACCTCCAAATTGATTGCTGGCGTATTCAGATCGCTGCTGCTGAACTCCATAACCTGGCCCCATGGCGTCCGCCGTGCCCCCAGATATGTGCTCTTCTCGGCGCGATGAATCGTAAGTTCTGCGCGCGGAAGATCTTGAAATGCATGGATCATCTTCGTGTTTCCATCGCCACCAGTCACATACAGATATTCGCCAAATGAATACTTGCTTGATTGTTCGACCAGCTCACGGTGAATCTGCTTGTCAATAATGCTTTCGATTGTTCCTTTCGTCTTGTTTACAGTAATCTTATAGTATTGATTTTCTATAACAGGAGTTCCGTTCAATAACGGCTTGCCAGGGTCACTATGTCCTTGCACTTTAATCGCAAAGCACTTATACCCTACCGCTGGAATGTCGCCGGTTAGAAAGCGGACATGTTTGAAGTGGTCCTTATGAAAAAGCGTCTCCAGCTGAACTGGTAGACCGGTCGTCAGATCGACAAGCTCGTCATCTTCATCCAGATCAGTCTCGACCAAAGCGCTTCTCTTCCAATTCAAGGCATTAAATGCGACCAACGTACCTGCAGGCACGTGAATTTGATCCACAAGCTGGCTCATAGCACGGTCTGTGACGTCTTCAATTTGAATTCTAGCGTGACTGACCATGTCGTTTTTTTCTTCAAGTTGCCTGGTGACCTCTTCGCTTTCCGGCTGTCGAACCGAGGGGCTGGCGGTCCAAGTATGCTCGGAGTAGAGTTCGATATTTCTCCAGATATCGTCGATTTCATTCTTTGGCGGAATCAAGTGGGGGCTAACGACGTGAGACACAGTTGACACTACCTCCGCGGCAAGTATCGCGTTCTGGTTCTGTCGATCTTGCGCAGTATAATAGGCGTCTGAGCCCACTCCATCCTCCCAGTATGAGCCCATATCCCCCTTATACGTCGGCAGCGTATTCCCGTAGTGTTTATCCAGATATCGAAAGAAGTCGGCGAACGTCGCATATATTAGCCTGGGATATGCAAACTGCCCGTTCCAGTCAGAGACAAAGCGTGCTATTTCCGGGTCGAGGTTTGTATTCTCAGGCTGTGCGCCATAAATCAGTGCAACGTCTGGTTTGTATTCCGGTTTTGAGTAGGCCTGAAGAAAAATAGGCAAAGTTTCATACACTGCAGCCGATTGCGGGGGAAGGCCAAATAGAAATGAGATCTGCGAATAGCCACGTGAATACCAAAAGAGAACCTTTTTTCCGTCCTGTCCCTCCCACCAAAATGGCGACCTCTCATTCCACGGCATATAGTTGAGGATTGGCCCACGCTCGTCGTCCCCGCCAGCAGCCCAATACTTTATTCCGGCACTCGCCAAAATCGAAGGGTATGCCCCAGTGTAGGTAGGAATATCCGTTGTATTGGCGTATGAGAATGGAAGTTTATAAAGTCGGGACAGTTGGCGTGAATAGTAGAACGAGCGGTAAAGTGTCTCTAGCGATGAGTATCCCGTAAGAAGGTTTGCATATTGTGCTGGAATGCCTATCTTGTCTCTCCGGATTAGTCCCAGGATCTCCTGCTGCTGTTTGGTCGAGCGAGTCGCTAGAAATTGCTCGAGGCTCCATGAGCCGTCTGTAGAGAACCGGAAGCGTGGCTGTCTCTTGATCATAGCTACTGCTTCGTCAAGTGTGCGGGCTTGGATCTCAGCAACTTTTCCTCTGTAGTCGGTATAACCGACATCCAAGTGAGTATGGGGAATAACAAAAAGCGTCCACTTTCGGGCAGCGGTCAATGAGAGGTGCAGGCTTAACTGAGCACCATCGCCAACTTTTATGTCAGCAGGACGCGTTCCGTCCCACTCGGGAACCTCAAAGCGAACCCGCTCTTCCCCACAACTCTTTCGCGCCGCAATTCGCTTGGTGTATTCCCGTCCGTTGAAGGCGAGCGTAATGTCTTCCGCATCAGACGCCTGTCCAAAGCGCAGAAAGACTTCCACAATTTCAACAAGATGCCCGAATTTCAGCTTATAAAATTCAGTTGGCACCGCTAAAGCAGTGATGATACCTGCCTTGTGATTAAGATCCGGATCATTTGAAAGAGTTATCGAATCGTAATAGACACTCGCTTTAACGCCTGGCTGTACAGGTTCCCGATCTTGCTTTACTGCGGTCAGGCTGATTATATTTGCACCCTGCCTAAGGTATTGTGGTGGTATATCGATGCTCAGGTCATAGGATGAATATGCCGCATCGAAGATAGACTGGGCGTCTCCAAGAAAATAGCTAAGCTTCGGGTGGAGATAGTAGACGCCTTCGTGTCCATTGATTGCGATCTGAAGGCTTGGAATCTCCGGAGTGTAGGTCAGAGTCGAAAGATCCAGTGAAAAGGTGCCGCGAGGAAGCGCATTTAGATCGAAGGTGATAGTGTAAGTCGCTCCGACGTCTTGTTCGGCTGGCCAATCTTTAGTCCAATCGCTTTTGCCAGCCTCATACAGCACATTGCTCTTTTGATGCGCGGTGAACTCTAAAGATGAATGATCCTTTCGGCCGATCTGCCAAATCGTTGCAGACTGAGAATAGGCTGGCGAGATTATCAGACTAAAGATCAGCGTAATCCAGAAGCAAGTTTGATGCTTCATAGGGGGTCCTCGCATTTCGAACGTGTTTGGCCCTGTTGACCCTCTGCTGAAGGTTGCAGAAACCAAATGATGCTGAAACTGTTTTGGCCTTCGCAGAGCTCAGATGACCGACATCGGACCGATGGGACTTGCCCGGCTGGCACCGGAAGCCAGTTGGTCGTTTTGCCTGCGCGGCGAAGGAAGTTCAGCAAAGGGCAATTCACGCAGCTGCAGTGTTTGGCCATACTCTTCTTGCTGCGCTACGGACATTAGGTCTGCAGCGAAGCCCAGATCCATTTGGGATGAACATACGGGGTTGCATCTTGCCCTACATCTGAACTCCTTTCCTGGCTACACTACGTTGTATTTTTTCTGGCCTGACTCGACGCATCCCAAATTGCATGAGTAATGAGCGAGGTGGCGCAAGATAAGGCGCATCAGCGGCGATCGATTTTAGAGCCAAAAATTGCTTGGCTCGACCTGACCTGCCTTTGCGTTGTCTCATCCAGCGATAAAGTGAAGTCAGGCGCATTCGCGCCGGTCCCAGCCACTCGCTCAGATCGCTGAGCGAGTGGCTGGCTTCTGTTATGACTCATTTCTGAAAGGTTGCAGGTGGATGCCTGTAGATCGTCACAATCGTTAATCTGCTTCAGCTTATGGCGTAGACTTCTGGGGTCACAGTAGACAGATCGACTGGGAACGCGTAGGCACAGACCTGAATCTTCGGTGTGGCCGAGGTGGGCAGGTTGACAAGCAGCGAGACCGTATGAGCGGTTGAGTCGAGCACGATCTCTTGGGAGGCGATGTCATTGACGCCGTTCCAGACGCAGAGGTAGATCTTTCCTTCTGTCCCGGTGAGGCCGGAGAGGCTGAACACATAGGGGAAGGGGCCACCAGTTGACGGAGTTGTAAAGGGACACACCCACTCGATCCAGGATATGAGCCCATATCCTCCTCCCTGTGTGGCGACACCGGCGGATGGAACTGGGAACGACAACGCATAGGGGCCCGGCGCCGTTGTGGGGGTGACGGTGTTAGGGGAGGTGGGCGTGTTGGGGTTGACGTTGGCGACGAGGTTGGAACCGGTGATCCCCAGGACCGCTGCCCCAGTTGGAAGCGTGGCATATGTGACGGCTGTTGTGACAGTGCTGCCGTTGTAGGTGAGGCGAAGCGACGTAACGGTCAGAGTGTCCTCGCTTCCGGCCACGAAGCGTACCCACAGGTGTTCGGTGGGGAAGGTTATGTAATTCGACATATCAGCGACGAGTGTCCCGATCTCGCCGGAAGAAGTATCTATCGTGCCCACCGTTGACCAGCTTGACGCGTTCGTGCTGGCTTCGACCGTGCCGGCGCCAATCGCTGTCATGGTCAATATCGCCCTTGTGCAAGATTCAACATTGAACTCGTAGGCCCAATTGCCGTCGGTGACTTGGCGGGCTTGCACGTTGGTTGTTCCGTTGTTGTACAGGACGGGTATAGAGTCCTGGTCCCCGACCCCAAGGAAGTACGGGTCGATGTTGACGGAGGTGGCCAGGCCGAGCAGGGTGGTTCCAAGCAGACCGTTGCTCCACGCTGTTTGTTGGAGGGAGACTAACTGGCTGGGAAGGACGAACTGGACGGTCAGGCCGGGATAGCTGGCGCTAACAATTGATTCGGCATCTTCGTAGGTAGTATTGTTGCCGAGCGCGACCACGACGAACAATGGCAGAGACGGGTTGGTGCTGGCGGCGCCGATAATGCCCGACGTGGCGTAGGTGACCGGCGCCGATGAGGGCGATCCAGTCGGCGCATATCCGCCGATTGTGGTTACTGGCTTCCCGTTGATCCATGTCGGCTCACCCACGGGGTATAGGCCGGGAGGCGATGTGTAGCCGAAGAAGTGGCCATTTGGGGCATTTGTGCCGTGCAGCAGATACCAAAGGCCGGAGGTCGTCTCGGTGTATACCGGCGGCAGTTCGGACATATTTTGCGAGACGCGCAGGTTGCCGTTGTTGAGTGCGTCTTGCGCACTGGTGAAGTACGCGCTCTGGTTAGAAGTACCGACCAACGACGAGAGATTGGGATAGCCGAACGGCAACCACCCGACCATCTCGTCGTAAGAGTTGAGGGCGCTGTTGAAGTAGTAGTAGGCCAGGCCCGGCGTAAAGGACGGAGCCATGCCTTGCATCGACCAGCCCACCGGCACCGGATCCGCGCCCGCTCCTCCCCCTGATGCGAGGTGGTTCGTGTCTATCCATCGCCCCTCGTGAAACTGCAAGAGGACTCCGGGGTTGTCGCCGTCCGTGAAGACGATGGAGACGTAGACGGTACTGTCTGAAAGGGTCGGAGCGGCGGGTCCCGCGGACTGCACCGCCGTTGTCCGGATTGCGTTGTGCACGGTGAGGTTCTGGGTCGGAAGCCCGGGTGAGTCTGCGGCGAAAAACGCCAGCCCGTTCTGGCTGGCCAGGATCGCCATCGATGGCTCGTTGTCGCTCCAACCGAACATGGTTGACGTGCCTCCGCTCGGCGCGCTGGCCAGGATCGAATCGATCAGCGTGCCATCCTGCGTAGTGCCCGATGACGGCAAATTGGAGAAGCTCATGGTGCTCAGAGACGCGCACCAGGGAAACGATTTGGCATACACAGCGTAGTCGCGTGGCGTCGTGATCAGCGTGTCCTCAAAGCCGCTGGACATGTCCCCCACGGACAGCAGCGCGAGTGTCTCTGGCACGGTCGTGCCGAGCTCCGACAGGGCCCACGTGTAGGCGTCGATCGCCGATGAGAGGGTGCTCAGGTCAATTGATCCGGTACCTGATGTGGGATATTGCGTGAGATTGGGGGCAAGAAGCGTGGCGTCAGACGTGGAGCTGAACGCCGCCACGCCTAGCAGCCAGGCCAACATATTCGCGACGTTGATGGTAGCAGGTACGTCTGGGTTCCAGACGACGTACTCGGTCACAACACTCATCTGAGACAACGCGGCGATGTCCGTGTATGCGCCGCCGGTATTGATTGTCAAGCCGCTGACCTGCGCGGCGTAGATCGCAGGCCACGAACTGACGTCGTCTCCTGAGGGGGAAAGGTAGACCGCTTCGCCGCCACTCGCACACAAGCTGTTGGCCAGACCCTGCAATATGGTCAAGGCCGCTATCTGAGCGGTAGTAAGTTGGCCGTTGCTACCGGTGTTTACGTCCACGACCAACAACGACCCCGGCGTCGCGGGTGGGGTTGGCAGCCATCCCCAACTCGTGTCCAGACTAGATGTCGCCTTGACACGAGTTGAGGATGCCAGGTCAGCACCAACCAGTCCTCCCAAGGCGCCCAGCCCTACACGCAGCCCGGCGCGCGCCGCGAATCCCTGGCCGGTCACCTTCAGGAACCGCCGCCTACTCCACATTGCCTGCAAGAAACCCTTCTTCCGCTCGTCCATCGCCTTAGATCCTTTCCCGGCGAGCTTTCAGCTCGCCGGCGACTCATTTGACGCACACGGAGATTACTGCTATCCGAAAACAATCATCGGATAACCTGCTTGTTGGCTGAACGCGCGACAGCGTCTCTCGCCGCTAGAAGATGTACTTCAGAGACAGTTGGAAGAAGCGTGCATCCGGAGTATAGTTCTGAAAAGTTCTCGGGGCAGTGATCAGGCCTCCGTTATTGCCATCGTTGGCAGTGCTTGGAGTGTTATATGCAGGAGTATTGAGCAAGTTAAAAGCGTCGGCGCGAAACTCCATGCGCTGCTCACGATATGTGATGAAGTCCTTAAAGAGCGACATATTGATGCGCTCCCATCCCGGCCCTGGAACATCATTGCGGCGGCCGCCCTGATATTGGAGTACCTGGGAAAGGCTGGTAATCTGCGAACCTGATCCCGATGTGGGTATCGTGGTGCCGTTCAGTGGGTTAGCAAAAGCACACGGGTTATACCAGTGCGTTTTATTCCGCGTGCTTGTTGCACAAGTAATTGTGGGATTAGTCGAATTCGGAGACCCACCGACCTTGAAGGGATTTCCAATCGGGATTGCATACGGACCGAGACCGCCGGCTGCCGTGATGCCCGAAATGCCCACGGTAAACGGCTCTCCCGTCTGGGCCACAAACGTGAGGTCGGATGCCCATCCGCCGATGACTTGATTGAGAATGGAGCCATGATTCAGCCACTTACGACCTTGCCCAAAGGGCAGCTCATAGTAACCATTGAAGGTGAGGCGTTGGCGCACATCAAAAACGGAGTTGCTATAGGCTTCACTGATCGGCAGCAGATTGGTGTTGGTGTATGCGGTGTCAGTTGTTTCCGGCGTAGGAGCGTCGTCTAACGAATGGGACCAGGTATAGGTGGCCAGGAAATTCAAGCCGTTGGAGTAGCGCTTTTCGATCTTGGCCTGCAGAGAATTGTAGTCGGACATTCCCACGGGCGCAGTCAGACCAGTGCCAGTAGTCAGCTTTGGAAATGGAACAACCGTTTGCACGCTGATATTCGGGTTAATAACCGCCTCCGCACTGTTCTGATAAAGCACTACCTGGAGATGCCTGGCCACAGTGCCGACATATCCCACTGAAGCAACCAGATTGTTAGACAGACTGCGTTCAACTGTAAAATTTTCTGCCAGTGAATAGGGCGACTTGCTAATTGCAGGAACACCATATGCCAGAAGGGTCGAGATGTAGTTCCCCAGCCCGGCAGCAATGGCTGCTGAATAGCCGCTCTCGAGCGTTAGCCCGGTGCTTTGGCAGTTGCCATAACCCGCTTTACAACTAGGCGCTGGAAAACCGACGGTGAACTCGAAAGGATAGTTGTCGCCTATGTTTGATCCGCCTCCCCTATTCTCCAAATCGCCATAGAAGACGCCAAATCCTGCGCGCGCGACTGTTTTCGTGCCCAATTGATAAGAAAGGCCAACGCGCGGCGCAAAACTATCTTTCGGAGTGGTGGTCAAAGCAGGATTATTGACATACTGCGGCGTGATGTTTTCCGCGGTCAACAAGTTAGTAAATACAGAGGACAGCGGGACATTTTCATCCCGAGTAGGCATGCTATAGGTTCCACTTCCTGTTCCGATGCCACGCGTGCTGGCCACAAAGCTGGCCTGACGTCCCGACATCTCTGTCATAGGTTGCGAGTAGTCGTAACGAACACCCAGGTTCAGCGTCAATCGGCGATTGACCTTCCAGTCGTCCTGGACGTAAGCCGCTCGGTTCCACCGCACATCGTTAAACGGCGCCAGCGGAGATGATAGGCTTGCGGCCTCTACCTGGTCGGCTAAAAAGTCAGCTACGCCGCTACCAGTAAAGGCAGCCTTCAGGTCGCTGGTATATTGACCGTTAAACGTGTAATCACCTCTAAAATACTGTCCCTCCAAGGTAGCAATGCGGAACGCCTGCAGCGAAAGCCCCGCTTTCAGCGCATGATTACTGACTATCTTGGTCACGTTATCCAAAATCTGATACACGTTCTCATGCTCCCTGCTGGGGTTATAGGAGGGGGTCCCGAACGCGGTAAGTCCAGACACGCTGAAATAGGGAAGCCCGCCTGTACCCAGTGTGTATGGGATGCCTCCTAACCCCAGAGTTGACGAAAGATCAGTGTTTTCGTTTTCTGCCTCCAAGAGAGTGCGAAGGTAGTTGTATCCGAAACGAAACTCATTGATTAGCGTTGGACTGAAAGTGTGCGTCTCACTCAGCGCAAGGTTCCCCGCAAGGTCAATGTTGTATCCGTCCGCGTTATAGGCGCTTCCATCGAGGATGCCGAACAGCGGCGGATAAACTTGTATTTCGTGATCGTAGCTATACCTCGCGAAAGCCTGGTCCCTACTGCTGATGTCATAATCTACCCGCGCATCGGCTTGAGCGGTATTATCCCGATCGTTTACATTGACAACGTAATTATTATATGTGTCGCCGTTGTTGGCGTTGGGCAATGGAAACAAGTTAAGAATGGATTGGGCAACTGGATCTATCTGGTTTGCACAAAAGACGTTGTTCTGGCCGTTGCATGTAAGCTTTACCGTGCCTCCCGAGTTTGGCTCGTAGAGTTGAGTTCCCTGTGAAGTACCGCTCAGACTGGTACTAAGAAGCTCCGAGAAATTTCCTTGGCGCATTAAAGGCGTAGGAACGTTATTTGTGGTGGTGTTGCCAAAGACAATTCGATTCGCTTCGCTATCGCCAAAGAAGAAGAGCTTATTGCGCAAAATGGGAAGACCCAGTGTTGCGCCAAATTGGTTCTCGTGATACGCGGGAATTGTCAGGGCATTAAAATTACGTGCGTCAAGAGCAGTATTGCGAACGTATTCCCAGAGGTCGCCATGGATTTCGTTCGTACCGGACTTGATGCTGGCGTTCAGCGTGGCTCCCGCCGAATGGCCGAATTCGGCGCTGTAGTCCGCGGTTTGAATCTTGAATTCGGCCAGCGCGTCCGGAGGCGGCCGCACCACATAGCTTGAGCCGTTCAGAAAATCGACGGAGCTTGTGTTGTTGTCTACACCATCGAGGACGAAGTTATTTTGCTCGGCTCGTTGCCCATTGGCATCAAAGTCGCCCTGCCCGCGAGCCCCGGTTCCTGGATCAGCGCCAGCTGTCAGTTGCGCGATGAATACCCAATTGCGGCCGTTGAGAGGGGTGTCATTGATAGTGCTTGTGCTCAGTACCTGACCCACCGAGCCGTCTCCCGCCTGCAGCAAGGGCGGCGCCTCAGTGACCGTAACGGTCGCGGTCACATTGCCAGGCTTTAGCGTTAAAACTACATTCAGCCTCTCCTGCAGGTTCAAACGTAAGTTCAGTTGGGTCGTCGTCTCAAATCCAGGCGCGCTCGCGCTGACCTGGTAGTTGCCAATCTTCACAGGTGAGAAGATATAAACGCCAACCGCATCGCAACTGGTTTCAAGGACCTGGCCTGTATCTGTGCTGGTGAGAATGACATGGGCGTGGGGTATCGCCGCGCCACTCGGGTCTTGAACGGTGCCCGTAATCGCTCCTTGATCCTGCTGCGCCAGGGCCGACGAAGTCAGCGCAAGGGACAATCCGACCACCATGACCAATGTTTTTAGTACACCCACAAAAAGATGTGTGAAGTCTCCCAGCTCGTCACTGAGATCTTTGGAACGGTTCGAGTGGTGAGACGCTGATCTTCTTGAAATAAACCAACTAGACATTTTTCCGCTGCCTCCTGAATTGCACGAAATGATTGCCGTCTTCTGGATCGGATATCGTTGTTACCCGGCTGCAGGTCGTTCAGATCATCACCATAGAACCCTTTAGTTTTCTTCAGGTGTAGACCTGATGAATTTCTCTTCCCGCCATCCCCAGGCAGCACGAATCCTAGGTAGCGCGCGGGAATTTGTACAGTGAATAACCGTAAATTGGGAGGATCAGATAGACCTAACCGGTTTTAACGCCCCTCCCAATCGACCGACAGTTTCATAACTCATTGAAATCCACGGCTCTGAGCCTGCGCCCGGGAGTTCTTAATGCATTTGAGGTCATCCTCACTCGTCTCGTATAGTGGCATGCGCAAATTAACCGCAATCAAGCCTTGTGTTTACAGGCACTTTACAGTAAGATACGCGATTGTGAGACGCCTTGAGGAGCATCCGAGGTCGAATCTGGACGGCGTTGGTCCGCTCTTGGGGGCGACGGACCAAAGTCAGTTGGTTCAGCGAGTAATCAATAGTGGAGCATTTTGCGGAGCACCCGCAATGCAAGCCTTCTTGCTCTACATTTGCGACCATGCATTGAGCGGGCGGGCTGGGAGAATCAAAGAACAGAGCATTGGCGCAGACGTGCTTGGCCGCAAGCCGGACTACAACCCGGCGGACGACAATATTGTCCGGGTCCGCGCGCGCGAACTCAGAGAGCGGCTAGGGAAATACTTCGCGACGGAGGGAATCGAAGAGCCGATCGTCATTACAGTACCTAAGGGAACATATGTCCCTGAATTTAGTCCGCGTTTCGGGGCTCCGCACGATGCGCCGGTGGTGCCGCGGGCAATTAAAGGCCCCGACACTACTTCGCAAGAGCGGCATCCGCTGATTACACCGCAAGAGCGGCATCCACTGATCCGATATTGGGCACCGCTCATGGCTTTTTTTCTGATCACAGTAGTGACTTCAATTGCATTGACCAGAATTCTGCTGAAAAGCGGCAAGAACTCTCCGGTCGTCCAGCGGAATGTGGAGCTTCAAGATTTTTGGGGCCAGTTCTTCGATCGCCCAGATGAAGAACTCAGGGTCGTTTATGCGGATTCCGGCTTGGGAGCTTGGCAGACCGCGGGCGGCCATGATTTGCACCTAGGGGATTATCTCAGTCAAAAGTATCTCGGGGTGCGAAATGACAAATTCAGCGAACTTGTCAAAACGCGTGTTACAAGTCCAGCCGACCTCTCGATCAGTGTACAGTTAGCCATTCTTGCAAAGGAATTTGGCGGCCGCATAAGGCTTCAATTCGCTAGGGATAACGACGATTTCTTTCGTTACAAGAATGCTTTTGTGATTGGTAGCCGTCGTTCTAACCCTTGGGTTGAAGTATTTGAGCCCCACCTCAACTTCGTACTCGACAAAGACCCCCACTCAGGCGCGCTTTTATTCAGAAATCGCCATCCTCAAGCCCATGAAGCTGATGCATACGCCATTCCTACACTTCTTGATGCCGTCGGCAGAAATCAAAAAGAATTTGATAGCTATGGACTAGTGGCTCTTCTAAAGGGCTGTACCGGTCCCGAACTGGTTGTGCTCGCCGAAGGGCTAAATATGCCAGCGACCCAAGCGGCAGGTGACATGCTTACAGACCCCCAGCGGTTGCAAACTATGTTGAGCGCATTAGGCCATAAAACAGGCACTAAGGTAACACCTTTTGAAGCTCTGATTAAACTAACATCTTTGCCTGGAGGATACGAGAATCCTACAGTCATAACTTTTCGACTTCACCCTGCGGGATCTTGTGAAGTTTGGTGAACAGATGCTTCATATTGAATCCATCAATTAATTCCATAGGGTCTTCTCTCCCTCTATAGACTGCCGCTGATTTCTAACTGACCATAAACCTCGCTTCGCCACAGCTGGCCGCCCGGTATTTTGTGAAGGGCTTGGTATGTGCGCCAGAGCAAATGCATGATCCGCCGCATTTCTGCAAGCGAAGAGTGAGAATAGGGCACAAGAGGACAGATTGTCTCCGCGGAGAAAAATTCTCTAGTGGAACTGTCATGTGGAAATAGCCCGAAAGTCCGGCTATTCTGAGAAGTTAAGTTATTGATTTAAAAGTGCCTGACTCATGGCGGAGAGAGGGGGATTCTCTATTTGCGCTCTAAACAAACGGCTTAGCAAGCTTAGCTAGATATAGCTCGAAAACACAAGCCCATGGGTATTAGAGAGCAAAAGGAGACTCAGATTGAACTCTACTTTCACCCTGGTGCGCTACGCCAAGCTCGAAAAGGGCTGGCGGCGCGGCAAGATCGTTAAGACCCCGAACGGCAAAATCAAGCATCCCTACGTGCTCGTCGGCGGACAGGAAATTGAAGCTCCGCAGGGCCGCTATCAGATTCTGCGCTACGACGGAAAGCGCCCGGTCTACACCGACCTGGGCAATGACCCGACACAGGCCCTGTCTAAGTTCAAGGCTGCTGAGAAGCAAGCCGAGAAAAAGGTGGAAGCCATCCGAGCGGCGGAGGCGGCTGGGCTCACCATCGAGCACGAGCAGCCAGCCGTGAAAGACAACCGTAAGACCCTCGCCGCACTGGCCGCGTCGTTCCTTGAAAAGCATGAGGACCTGCCGCACCGCAGCGACGATAGTCTTGAAAAATACACGCTGATCACGAAAACCTTTCGCCAAATCTGCAGGGCCAAGTATCCCGAGGACGTGACCGTCGAGGATGTAATTAAATGGTGCGGGTGGCTAGTCCAAACATCACTTCACGTATTCCGACCGGAAGCTGTTATGTCTCTCGGATCTGCCTTCCGACCCGCCGTCACGATCGTCTACTGGTAACATATCGGTGCGATCACCTTTCCGGCTTAGTTAGCTCGAGAATTGTCACGGGGCCGCTATCCAGAACAACGGAATAGCCCGCTCGTAACTCAAGTCCACTGACGCTGGTGCTGTTGTCACTCGTCCACATCGTCATCTTGTAGTCACCATCAGGAAACCCGGGAATCTGAAAAGATATATGCCTCGCTACGGAGTCGTTTCTAAACAGGACGATAATTCCCTCACCCGTCCGTGCAAATCTCGCGAAGCCGTCCCACGCATTACTGCGCGGTTGCCTCCACGACCCTAGCGGAAAAAAGGACTGGTTCAATGGGACCCGAGACCGGAGTGATCGAAATCGTGATACCCACTCCCGATAGTGAACTACATCAGCCGGTGAGAGTTTTCGGAGGTCCCCAAGCAAGAGAGGATATGATCCCATCTCGGTCGCAGCCTGCACCTCCCATGGTCCAGCTTCCGCTTGCAAATTCCCGATCAACATCGTTTCGACAGGCATGACCATAGCCCGTTGATAGAGCAGATCGCGCGCAGCCTTGGAGCCGGCGTCCGTGGGCCCGTGGTCCTGCACATTGCTCATCCAGTCGAGGTCCGCGTACTTTATTAATCCATAGTCGATCAACTCCTTCTTGCCCCATAGTTCGAAGGTATAGTCAATCAACAGACCAGGGAATTGGCTATGAAGCCGACCAGCAATTTCATCTAGAGCTTCATAATTCCCAATGTATGACGTTCCTCTTGATTTCTGGCCTGCCACCGTCTCATAGCAGCCCGGCTCCTCGCCATAAGCATTGAAAGCGGTCGTAAAATCGAGCTTTATGTAACCCAGATGATATTTGCGAATCAGGTCTGACAGTCTCGCGAAAACGGCGTCCTTGTATGGTGAAGTGAGGTCCATCACAACCCCGGCCCCCTGTGACAACTTTGGTTGACCATTTCTGTCGTGGCAGGCCCATTCCGGGTGGTTTTTATATACGGGGGCGTTTTTGCTAATCAAAGCCACAGGCGACCAAAGTCCGAATTGCATGCCCGATTTCTGCGCCAACTTAAGCTCAGGTTCGAGGCCCTCAGGAAATTTATGAGTATCTACCGTGTTATCACCGTACATCTGTTCCCATCCATCATCAATCACAAATATGCCAAGGCCCATTTCGGCGGCTTTCTTTTCAACATCGATAAGCTCCTTGGAGTTAACTGTCTTATGAAACGGCTCCCATGTGTTGTACATCCATTCTGGAGGCCGAGGCGCCGTAGGTCGAGCGATGACTTGAGAGACATATGTCGGGATGAGCCAGTGAGGATCCTGACTAGTACCACGACGGTAGAGAAGAAAGGATACCGCTGCAGTATTAAAGACTTGGTTTGGAGCAACTACTTGCTCAAATGGAACTAAGTCCGTGTCATACATTAGGCTTATGCCGGGTTGCCACGAATACCATTTGCCCAAAACGCCAACCTCAGCTCGTTTAAGATAACCAGGCACCTCGCTGAGCGAGGCGACACCATCTCCAGTAATTGCGTTCTCCAGCAAAATTGCGACATCGTCCGCCCGACCAGTAAAAAATATCTCTCGTGGCTGCTCGCCATAGCCCCCGTAAGCTATCAAATTGGCGGGCTTCGCCGGCTCGATTGCCGCGCATGCAATGGTTAGATGTGTAAGCGTTACCGGCGTATTTGAAACATTGCGAATCGTTAGATACTGGCGCACTGCCGTCATTCCGTTTGGAAGTACATAATGCGCGACTACTTCGACTCTCCCGTCTTTAGATGATAGCGATAGGTCGAGCATCCGATCACCTGAGGCTTCGATATGCTGACGAGCTCCGATCAAGTTGAAATCTGTAGCGGTGCCCGTGTAAGGATGCCCATCTGCCTCGAACCGGAATTCATGACAATAATCGCTCATCGTGTCAAGTGAAGGATCAATAAACTCTTTGCCGTCGACAAGATTTTTCCAACTCGTAGTTAATAAGCCGCTCGTATTGCTAAAGGATAACTGACGTCGGACGAGCCCGTTGTCCATCGTCCAGACGGTTTGTGTAGAGCTTTGTTGACGGTCTTGGCTGCTTGCGTGTAGCGCAGTTGTAGACGTCAGGATGACGGACAGTAATAGGAAAAGTACGCACATGTATTGCGGAGGAACGCAGGTGTGCCCCAGACGCCGTACACACCCGAATATCTTGGGAATCTTAGGTTGAGCGATTGAGTTCCCCGTGTTGTGCACCTTAGATCTCCTCGGAGGGTTGGAATGTTGCCTGGTTTACGTATTTGACAGCAGGCTTGGGCTAAGGTTCACCGCTTGCTCTTGCAGCGCTGGCCCGCAAGCGTCAGCGGGAAGGGCTATCTTAAATGCGAACAGCGAAGCTTGCTTTTTTCCCCTGCGTGATATGACCGCGTTTTATCATCGCGGTTTTATCAAGGATAGAGAAGCTCGGCGGGAACAATCTCGGGAACGGGATCGCCGGAAGATGCAATCAGCTCAAGCAACTCGCGACGCAAATCTGCGATCTGCTGCTCATATCCAACGCGCCCGCAGAGATTGACAAGCTGTGCTGGGTCGGATGCGTTGTCAAACATCACGTATTCGCCGTACTTCGAGGCATAGGGAACGTCGGAGCCTCCGGCCGGATTCGCAATGCTGTACGTCCAGTGCGGCGTGCGAATGGCGCGGCCGATTCCGTAATTGTTCGTTTGGCTGAACTGAATCAACTCGCGATTTTTCCACGCAGCTTCTCCATCCGGTCCGCGCATCATCGCCACCATGCTTCTGCCTTGCATTGACGAAGGAATTTGGGCTCCGCAAAGTTCCAACGACGTGGGCGCGAGGTTGATATTACCCGTGATGGCATCGATGCGGCGTGCCGCCGGAACTCCGGGACCAGCCATGACCAGCGGAACACGGATTGAGCTATCATGCGGCGTGCGTTTGTAGTTGTTCTCGCGAGTCATGAAGTGACAGCCATGGTCACTGGTAAAGATAAAGATAGTGTTATCCAGCATTCCCTGTTCTTCGAGTGTTTGGAGAATGCGCCCGACCGAGTGATCGATACTCTGCACGGCTGCATAGTAGTCCGGGAGTTGCTGCTGCCAAACTCCGGGTAGAGCTCTCAGATCCGGCGGCACATATGGATTCTTAAAGTGCTCGGCCATGCCCCTGGGCCCGACAACCGTATGCAGGTCGTTCTGGAAGTGTGGCTCGAGTTGCGAGACAAAGAGCAGAAATGGCTTCTGCTGCGGTGTTTTGAGGAATCGTACTGCTCGGTCTGTAATAAAGTCGACTCTGTACTGGTCACTGTATGTAATTGGGTTCCCGGAACCATCCCATATCGTGCCGTAATAGGGATGTGACGTCAGTTCAAGGACATTTGCTCCCTCCCAAAAATCGAGAAATCCACCTCGATCCTCTGGCCGCACGAAGCCCAGGGTCGCAGAGTTTCCCGCTTCGACCGGAGCCAGATGCCATTTGCCGACGAAGTTCGCTGTGTAGCCGCTGGCCCTGAGAACAGTCGCCAACGTTGGAAGATCGCGGCGAAGTTGCGCGCCCGGAGGCAATTTCCACATGCCAGTTTGGGTCGCATACCGGCCCGTCATCATGCAGGCTCGCGCAGGAGAGCAGAGTGGCTGATTGGTCACCGCATGGGTAAAAACTGTGCCACGCTCTGCAAGCTTGTCGAGGTTCGGCGTCTTCGCGAAGTAATTGGCGCGGGATGCGCCGATAAAGTCGGCACGTGCCTCATCCGCCACGAAAAGAACAATATTGGGCCTCCTCACCGCCGGCGAAGGAGCCTCCT
>JASIJX010000447.1 GCA_030049955.1 Acidobacteriaceae bacterium | reverse complement strand
AAGACGCGCCAATAAGCGGCCGTGTCCGAAGATGGCAGCTTGCAGCAGATCGCGCAATGGCAATCCGGCAGGCTGCCGAGGGGTGGCCAGCCATTGGTGTAAAAGCAGTCCACTTCATAGAGCGAGTTGATCTCCCGCATGATCGCTGGAACGTAATCATCCATGTAGCTCGAAAACATGCACGTCTTGAACAGCCGCGGTTCCTGTTCGTTGGACTGCACGGATCCGTCGCGGTGACGCATGGCCCACTCCGGATGGGCCGCAAGGGCATCTGACCAATTCAGGTCGGGGCTCATTCTGGCGACTACGCGCATTCCGCGCTTGCGTGCTGCCGTCACGCACTTGCCAAAGAAATCGCGCCCGTTGAGAAATTTCCCATGCTTGTGAAATGGCACCTTCGACGGATAAAACGCCAGAATGCCGGTCACGCTCACAAAGACAACATCAGCCTGCGCCGAATGCCAAAAGTCGGCCCACTCGTCGATGTTCATGACCGCTGGGTCGTGTTCGGTCATGTTTGTCTGGCCAACGCGCCGCACGTGCATTTGCCAAGGCAGAGAATTGATGTCCTTTGCGGGTTCACGCTCCGGAAGCGGTACAAGGACGCCGCCGGCAGCCACCATGGAGTCGGACCACGAGACCTGTTGCGCCGATGTTTCCGTCTGGGCTTCCAAACAACGTAGAGCCGATGCGAGCGGCACCGCCGCCCCTGAGGTCAGACTGCTTTGAATAAATTTGCGCCGGTTGATCATGACGGCCCCATTCGTGTTCCTGAAATGCGGCAAGTGTAACCGGAGCCATCGCCACTGCGCCAATCAAGCAGCCGCAGCGCGGCGCAGGAACCCGGCCATGAAGGGTTGCGTGTTTTCTGCGCATTCGCCGCTGCCGGAGTCGTTGAACACTTTACTCATTGCGCAAGGCTTCAATGGGGTCGAGGTTGGCGGCTCGGATTGCAGGAACCATGCCGCTCACAAGGCCGGTTATAACCAGGATGACGGTGGCGACAATAAGAGAGGAAGGGGAGATAATCAGGCGGATGTCGGCGGACTCCGCGTGCTTGGCGATAGCGCTGTAGAAGGTGATGCGGCCGACCAAGATGGAAATGAGAAACGAGAGAGCAATGCCGGCCATGCCGCCTACTCCGGTAATGGCGAGAGCTTCAGCCACGAATTGAATGAGTATGTGCCGACGGCGGGCGCCCAGAGCTTTTTCAACGCCGATTTCGCGGGTGCGTTGCTGCACGCTGACCAGCATGATGTTCATCAGGCCGACGCCGGCAATGGCCAGCGTAAACGCACCGAGGAGCGAGAGGAGAACCTGAAGGGCGATAGAAAGAATTTGGAATTGATGGAGCTGCGAGCGGAGATTGAAGATATGCACGGCTTCGTGGTCAGAGGGCCGAAAGTGGTGGGAGGCAGCAAGCGTATCGCGGATCGTCTTTTCAATCTTTTGGTAGTCGCCGTGATAGCCGATCCAAACACCGTCGAGATAGGTTGTGTCTTTCAAGTCGCTCATAGTGTTGAAGGGAATGTAAATCGTGCGATTGGTGTTGTCGTTGGTCTCCTGCATTTTGGGTTGGAGGGTGCCGACGACGGTGAAGAGCACACCGTTAATGCGAATGCTTTCGCCGACGGCCCAACTGCCTGAAAAGAGCTTGGTCTTGGCCTCGGAGCCAAGGACGCAGACGTGGGACCGCTGCTGATCCTCGGCACCGTTGAAGAAACGGCCCTGGTCGGGAGTCAGTTTGATGATGTCGGCATAAGAGGGTCGGGAGCCGATCACGCTCCAGGTATAGGTGTGCAGATCGTTCTGCACGGTGGCGCTCTGAGTCTCGACGGGCGTGATGTGCGTGATTTCGGGGAGAGTTGCGGTGACGCGGTCGATATCGTCAAGGGTAAGACGGACTTCGACACCGGCTTTGTCTCCACCGGCCTGCTGGGTGGTGCGGCCAGGAAAAAAGCCAATGGTATTGGTTCCCCATTCGGCGAAGATGGTTTCGAGGGCGTGGGAGAAGCCGTTGCCGTAAGCGAGGAGAAGTACGACAGTGGCGATGCCCCAAGCCATGCCAATCATGGTGATGGCGGTGCGGCGACGATTGAAGAGCATTGCCTCCCAGGCTTGGGCGAGAATGTCTTTCAACATATCTTTAGCTCCTCGCTATGAACTCGTAGCTTTTAGTCGATGAGGCCCGGGTTTGAAGGCGGCTGAAAGCCGAAGGCTAAGACTGTTGTCGTCACTCGCGGCGGAGAGCCTCGACGGGGTCGAGTTGCGCGGCCTTGGCAGCTGGGTAAAGTCCCGCGGCAACGCCGCAAAGGGTGAGAAATCCCAAGGCGAGAGCCGCCGACCAGGGTACAATGCGCGGCGGGTCGAAGCCCGGGATCTTGTCCGTAAGCAAGGCTTGGAGCACGGCCATAAATGCTTCAGAAGCCAAAATGCCGATGAGACCGCTTATCCCGGTGAGCATGAGGCCTTCCCAGAAGAACTGCGCGAGAATGGCTCGCCGCGTGGCGCCGACAGCTTTCATCACGCCGATCTCGCGGGTACGCTCGCTGACTGAGACGAGCATGATGTTGATGATCCCGATGGCTCCGAGACCGAGGGTGACAACTCCTACGCTTCCCAGGAAGACATCCATGGCCGTGAAGATTAAGCCGATCAGGTGAGATTCGGTGATGGTGTCCCACTCATTGAAGGCGTCGAGGAGCGAGGGGTCGAAGCCGTGGTTCTCTGCAATGACGCCGTGCACGGCGATGTCGGCGGCGGTGTTGTCGTTTTTGATGGAGGGATTGTACTGGATCGAAGTAAGCGCATCCTGCGGTATGTTGTCGCCCTTGAGGGGAAACAACTGCAGCATGGTGGAGACGGGAATAAAGATCTTCTCGTCGTCGTAGGTGTTATTGCCGCGGCCGATCGGTTTGCCCACGCCGATGACCGTGAAATCGATGTTGTTGATGGCGATCGTCTCGCCGATCGCGGGATGTCCCGGAAAAAGCAGCGAAGCAGCCTTGGAGGCAAGAAAGACAACGCGGCGCGACTCGCGGACGTCTTGATCGTCCAAGTACCGGCCAGCCGCAACGGGAAGGTAGCGGACGACGGGATAGTTGGCCTCGCATCCAGAGAGGTTGCCGGAGGTGTTGCCCCATTGGCTGACTTCGTAGGGGTCGGATCGGGCTAGCTCACCGGTGACGCCACGCACCTCAGGCAAGCGGCGGATGTCGGCCTCGTCGCGGAGGGTGAGCTCGTAGGGGCGCATGCCCGTGTGCTGGTTCGCCAACGCCGGGATGGTGCCGTTGAAGACCATGACCACATCCGTGCCGAATTGAGCCAGTTGCTTGTGCTGGCCCTCGCGGAATCCTTCACCCAAGCCCACGAGCACAAGCAGAGAGAAGATACCCCAGGCAATGCCAAACATGGTGAGAAAACTGCGCAGCTTGTTGGCCATGATGGCGCGGAAGACCTGCCCGAGAGTGTCGGAGAAGCTGCGCATGACAGGTTGACGGAGAGGAACCGATTTTGCTGGCTCCTACGCCTGCAGAATACGCGTTGGAGAATGAATTGGTTCCACTGAACGAACTTCCCGCATGGGCAGATGAGCGCCCCATCACACGGCGGTTTACATGGACCCGGCGGCCGGGGTGATTTGTCTCGATTCCTTGCACAATCCTGGAACCGGACGGTGCTTGTCTGCGTAGTACGGGCCAGACGGATTACAACGGAAGCCCTCAATCGTCTGAGTCTCTGATCGCTTTTTCATCATCGACCACTCACTGCGAAAGCTGGGCTCTTACCGCTGTTCCGGGAGGGGTTTGTGGCAGCGTCGCGTAAGAACAAGCGCTTTTGGATCGTTGTCTCTTCGATCGCCGCTCTTGTCGTCATTGTGGCGGGAACGGCTTTTGTCCATCTTGCCAAGGGAGATCCCATTGACCCAAATAGACTTGCAAGAGTCACGCGGGGCGACGTTGCGCGGTCCGTTGTGGCGACAGGCAAGATTCAGCCCATCACCAAAGTCGAGGTAAAGAGCAAGGCATCAGGTATTGTTGAGAGGCTCTTTGTGGACATCAACGACAGGGTGCACAAAGGCCAGGAACTGGCGCAGTTGGATCAGCAGGAGATTGAAGCGCAGGTGGATGCGGCGCGCGCGCAACTGGCCAGCGCAGAGGCCAACGTGACCACATGCCAGGCCAACATTGCGCAGGACAAGGTAAACGCGGCGGCGCCCGACCTGCCCCTGTATAAGGCCACGCTAGACCGGAATATAGAGATGAATAAGGAAGGCATCGTGAGCCGGCAGACGCTCGATGATGCCAACCGCGAATATTTGGCGGCATTGACCAAGCGGGATGCGGCGCAGGCCCAGGTTGAAGTGGACACGGCCAAGCTAAAACAGGCCCAGGCGCAGGTGATGGAAAGTCAGGCCAGCCTGCAGCAGCTTGAGGAGCAGCTCTCGTACACGACCATTGTCGCGCCGATGGATGGGGTGATTCTATCGCGCGATGTAGAGATCGGTGATGCGGTCAGCTCGATCCTGGTGCTGGGATCGACGGCCACGCTCGTCATGACAGAAGGCGATACGTCGGAGGTCTACGTACAGGGCAAGGTGGATGAGGCGGACATCGCCCATGTTTACCTGGGCCAACCGGCGCGCATTAAAGTGGAGAGCTTCCGTGACCGGCTCTTTTACGGAAAAGTCACGAAGATCGCCCCAATGGGCGTAGAAAAGGACAACGTGACTACTTTTGAGGTGCGCGTGTCCATCAACAATCCCGGTGGAGAGCTAAAGGCCAACATGACGGCCAACGCGGAGATTTTGCTCGACGAACATAAGGGCGTGTTGACTGTGCCGGAAAACGCCGTGATTTACGACAACCAAAAGAATTCTTCAATCCAGGTTCCCGATAAGCACCAGAAGGACGGCTTCAGGAAGGTTCCGGTCACCGTTGGGCTCTCGAACGGGTCTGTCACTGAGATCGTCAGCGGATTAAACCAAGGCGACCAGGTGATCCTGCAGCAATGACAGACAGAATTCCTGAAGTGTAAAGAAGCCTATATTCAAGCAAAAATGAATTTGGACCAGGCATTTCTCAAACTAAAGCCGCGCCCATTCTACAGAGACTTTGACCGGCGGTTCCCTCTATCGTCCGAAATTGCAAAGCTGCTTTGTCTAATGCGAAGAGAGCGGCATTCAACGCGTCGATTGCTGCTGTCTGGCTGGTGGAACCTGTGCTTTCCAGCGGGCTTGAACCAGTCCGTGGCCAAATTCAGCAGAGGCACAGAGGCGGCCAATAACGGCCGGTCAAAAGGAGCGGAGATGAAGATGCAACGAAGGCTTCAGACAGTCTTGGCGTTCATGATGATGGCAGGCGCGCTGTGCGCGCAGGAGACGCGCCGCATAATCACCAATCCGTCCCCCAATCCGGCCGATGATACTAAATCGAACAGCAGCCAGGTGCCGGAGGCGTATGCGCTCACCGGCCATTTCGACCGCATCGTGATCATCCGATTGAAGAATGGCGCCAATCTTCTCGCCGGCATGAACCGTGTGGTGAAGGAGCAGCATATCGAAAATGGCGTGATCCTCTCAGCCATCGGATCGTTGCGCGGCTGGGAGGTGCATCAGGTGTCGAACCGTCATCTTCCCACTCAAGACACGATCGAGTCGAACCCGACGCAGCCGTGCGATCTCGTCAGCATGAACGGGTACATCATCAACGGACGCATCCATGCGCACATGACCCTGGCTACCCCGGACCGCGTGATCGCCGGCCACGTCGAGGCAGGCAACGAAGTGTACACTTACGCAATCGTCACGGTCGGCGTGATGAACGGCACGAATCTCGCTCGTATTGACGACAAATCCTACCGCTGATCAAGACACCGCTGAATCAGGCGCCCGAGGTCCAAACAATGTCTGAGTCCTCTCGCGATGACGTGCTGCCGCGTTGGCCCGCTGCGTCGGCTGGTGCGCTGCGAGCAGGCATGACTCCGCGGTATGCGGTAGAACCGGCACTTATCTCCGCGGAAAGCCAGGTCTCCGAAGCCGTAGAAGCGAGCAACGGTACCGGCACGTCGCCGCCGGTTCGCATGTCTTCGCGTGAATGGGTCGTTGTCCTTCTGCTGGTCTGTTCCGTCGTGGTCAATTATGTTGACCGCAGCGATCTCTCTATCGCCGCACCGGTAATGCAGAAGCAGTTTGCGCTGTCCCCGGTCCAACTGGGCTCTCTACTGGCGGCGTTCTTCTGGACTTACGCGCTGCTGCAAATCACCGGCATAGTCGGTTGGCTTTCCGACCGCTTCGCCGCGCGGTGGGTCCTACTCTGGGGATACGTCCTGTGGTCGGCGGCAACGATTGCGACCGGTCTCGCTATCGGGCTCGTGAGCTTGTTTGTGTTTCGCCTTCTGCTCGGTGCTGGAGAATCCGTCGCTTATCCCTGTTACTCGCGGATCTTCGCAGCCATGCCCCAGCATTACCGCGGGCGCGCCAACGCGCTCATTGACGCGGGCACAAAGCTCGGCCCGGCTATGGGCGCTTTTATCGGGGGAGTGCTGCTTGTCCACCTTGGATGGAGGATGCTGTTCTTCGTGCTGGGCTTCGCCGGCCTGTTGTGGGTCTTGCCATGGTGGCGGACTATGCCGCGCTCCACGCCAGCGGCCGTGCAGGCGGAGGCGGCTACGGCCACCTCGCTCACGCGAATACTTCGCCTCCGTTCCGCATGGGGAACGTTTCTCGGCCACTTCTGCAGCAACTATTTCTTTTACTTTCTGCTCGCTTGGCTCCCTGAGTTTGCCGTGGGCGAAGTGCATCTTTCCATCCGGGACATGTCGCGGCTAACGGCAGCCATCTTCCTTCTGATTGCTGCCTCAACACTGGCAGCGGGATGGATTTCCGACCGGCTCATCGCCCGCGGCTTGTCGCCCAGCCTGGTGCGGCGCGCGGTGGTAGCCGGTGGCCTGCTGGTGGCATCTAGCTTGATGGGATTTGCTCTGATTGGCCGCAGTACACATGCCGGCCTTGTATTAATGCTGCTGGCATCGGTGGGCTTTGGAACGTCAGCGTCCAACCACTGGGCGATCACTCAGACTCTAGCGGGAGCGGAGGCGGCCGGACGATGGAGCAGTTTTCAGAACGGCGTTGCAAATTTGTCCGGAATCGTTGCGCCCTGGGTGACGGGCTGGATCGTCGAAGTCAACGGCAGCGCTCGGCTGGCGTTTGCGGTGGCCGGCGCGGTGGCGCTTACGGGGGCTGGGTGCTGGTGGCTGCTGGTGCCGCGTGTTGAGCCTGTGTGTTGGCAAGAGGCGTCAGGCGCTGCCGGACTGCGGGGACCACGTGAGGGGCTATTATCTAAATGAGTTCGACAGATGAGAGGTCGTCGATGCCAGAGACTAAAGCAAGAATCCTAGTCGTGTTTTACTCTCGTGACGGATCTGTTGAAGCGCTCGCTAAAGCCGTCACTGAGGGAGCGCGTGAGGCTGGCGCCGAAGTCCGGCTCCGTCGGGTTCCCGACATCGTTCCTCCGGAGGTGATGGCGAAAGTTCCCGGATGGGAGGAACGCAGCAAGCGGATGCTCGCTGATTATGGAGCCCCAAAACCAGAGGACGCAGAGTGGGCCGATGGAATCATATTTGGCACCCCGACGCGTTTTGGTAATACTTCGGCGGAGTTGAAAGCATTTATCGACAGCCTGGGTGGTCTATGGATTCAAGGCAAGCTGAACGGCAAGGCTGCCGGCGCTTTTACTTCAACAGGGGGACCGCACGGCGGAAATGAGGCGACAGTGGTCTCTTTATACATCCCGATGGCGCACCTGGGGTTCATTATCGTGCCCAATGGCTACACTCACGAAAAGCTTCTTCAGGGCCACGGGACTCCATACGGATCGTCGTCGGTTTCCGGCCAGAACAGTGCGCCGCCGACCGCAGATGATCTTGAGGTCGCAAGGCATCAAGGTGCACGCGTGACGAAGGTGGCTGTAGCTTTGAAGGCCGCACGGTAATCTGATCAAGGTTAGAGCGAGTGACCAGCTACTCGTCAGTTACCGTTCCGTTACCGCCGAGTAGGTGACATTCCGACCACTACGCGGCCAATAAGTGAATTGCCCTGAATGCGCCAACTGACCACGGACAGTGTTGTCCAGTGCAGTCGGAATAGATAAAAGGTCTTCGGCCTTTCACATTTGCAGCTTCCGACCCGCGGCAACAACTTCCGGAACAAGACCCTCGGCTTCCCGGCGTTCAATCGTAACGACCGTAATATCGTCGGCTTGTCCGAACTGAACCGCTGCTCCCACAATCGCCGCTGCGGATTCCCTCGACATCGCTTTTGCGCGGTCGAAGCCAAATAACTCGCCGGTCGGTTTCTGCGCTTCAACAACGCCATCCGACAGGAAGGCAAGGCGACTGCCTTTCGGCAGATCCATTGTTGTTGTCACGTACTGCCCGCCGTCACCGAAGCCGAGCGGTAGTGCGCCTGGGAGTTCGATTTCCTGCCCATCCAGGTAGGGCGATAGGTGTCCCGCGTTGGCAAGCGTGACAAGACCATCGTTCGCAATGAAGGCCACGAGGGCCGTGACGAATCCGTCAAGGGTATGTCCTGCGGTGTGACCTGCGACTCGAGTGCGTTCAGCGACGCGGTCATGAAGTTTGCCGAGCAGGACAGCCGGGTCGTGCGTTTCTTCTGCCGTCGCGCGAATCGATCCGATCAGGAGCGACACCAGCATCGCGGCGGGAAGCCCTTTGCCGCAAACGTCGCCGATTACGAAAAGCAGGCTGCCGTCTGCCACCGGTAGGATCTGAAAAAAATCGCCTCCCACCTCGCGCGCGGGCTTGTAGGCGGACTCAATGGCAAATCCAGGAATCGCCAGGTGTGGATCGGGCAGGATCACTTGCTGCACCTGGCGTGCCGCGGCCATCTCGCTTTCGAGCAACGCTTTTTCGGTGCGCGTTATTACATACCGCCGCGCTTCCTTCACCGAGACAGTAACGAAGCCTGTATAGCCCAGACTGACGGCGATCATGATCGCGATGCTGTCGAGAATCAGGCGAATGTGCAGGTGCGCTAATTCTGCAGCACTCATCGAAGCCGGCTGGGGCCGATCCGGGAATCGCATCGCCAACCAGCCCATCACCACAAACTGCACCACGAATATCGGTGGAACTGCCTTCCACCACTTTTGCCGGAGCGAGATGCACATCACTGCATAGAGAACAGCGAACAGCCCGGAAAGAA
>JASIJX010000446.1 GCA_030049955.1 Acidobacteriaceae bacterium | reverse complement strand
CGGGTGGCACACCGAGCAGATTTCCACGTGGATATCGCCCTTGTGCGTCGAGCGCGTCTCAAAGCTGCTTCCGCAGGCGCACATCACGCGCACAGCGGCATAGTTGGGATGAATCTTTTCCTTCGGCATTGAAAAACAAACCTTTCCCGCAAGCGTTCTCTTGTATTTTACGGATTTTCCACCCCAAATGGCAATTCTAGGAGGGAACAGGCAGTCGTTAGCCGGTGAGCTAGGCCGTCGGCCCGCTCCTGTATTCTTGTTCCCTTGTTCCCTCGTTCCCTAGTTCCCTGTATTCAACGCTTTTCCAATCCCCGCCTCCACCAGTGGCTTCATAATCGCATACCCCGCCGGATTCGGGTGCACTCCGTCGTGGCTCAGGTTCGCCGGCAGACCACCCCGCGCATCGGCCAGTGCGCCATAGTAGTCCACATACACAAACCCCTTCTGCGTCGCATAATCCTTGATCCACTTATTCAGCGCAACAATCTTCGGCGCGGGATCAAGCCCCGGCTGCCACGGAAAATCAAACGCCGGCGTCACCGAGCACAGCACCACCCCGATCCCATTCCGCGCCGCCAGGTCCGCCATCGAAGCCAGATTGTCCTCGGTCTGCTCCAGCGTCATCGGCCCTGTATTGCCGGCCAGGTCATTCGTCCCCGCCAGAATCACCACCGCCCGCGGCTTCAGCCTGATCACATCCTGCCGGAACCGCACCAGCATCTGCGGCGTCGTCTGCCCGCTGATCCCGCGGTTGATATACGGCTTTCCCGGAAACATGCTCCCCGCGCCCTCAATCTTCCATCCCTCCGTAATAGAGTCGCCCATGAACACCACGCGGTCCTCGCCCGGCGCGGGCGCAGCCAGCTCCGCGTTCGCCGCTTTGTAGTGCTCCATGTTTCCAAAATCGAACAGCAGATCATGATCGTGCTTCTGCCAGTAAGGATCGTTATGGTGCCCTGAAGGCGAAGTCTGCGCCGCCGGGCACTCCCCGGCAGCGGATTGTTGCCCCGCAGCTTCAGCCTGCGCCGCCGGCGCCTTGGTCTCCGGCGTCGTTCCGGGCTCCTGCGCTCCCGCAGTCGCCCACCCCGCCATCATCAACACAACTGCTGCCAGCCCACCAACCAGCCGCACGTTTTGCGCCATTTTCCCTCGCTCCTTGGGTAATTTCCGTCAGTGCACACAATTGTAGGCAATCACCGCAAGGACCGGGTGCGTTATCTGGCCTTGTGCTTGTGAAAACCCAATGTAATTAAGGTGACACCGGCCACCGTAGCACCTGCGCCTGCACCATACCCGGCAGCTATCTTGCCTCCCGACGACTTGAAAAAACCGGAGGAGTCCAAAGCCACAGTTACAGTAAGGGTGGCGACACCGGCAGCAAGCAAGAAAAAGCCGGCGCCGATCTCGGCTTTTCCTGCATTCGATATCGGCCCTGGTTGAACCTGCTGGCCCGATTGAGGCTTGGGCGGCACGGCGGTCTGCGCGCCGGCCGGCTGCATCATCGCTTTGAATGGTATTGGATTTTCGGCAACGGCACTCACAGAACCGAGAAAGATCCCGGCGCTCAGCAATGGCACCGCCACGAATTTGATCGATGACCCGATCCTGATCGAGTACTGCCTCTTCATAGACAACTCCTATGTGCTAGATGTTGTTTGAATTGCTCGAGGGGTGGCCCGTCCGGAACGCGGCCCAAGGGAAGTCGCATGCCCAGAAGTGACGCTGGAAACCAGAGGGAGAGGGCGATGCGCCGGTTCTGATTTAAGGCAACATCATAAGCCCGAATGCACCCGGTGCACGATAAAAACTGCTAACCCACCCGCTCTCCGCCCATCCTCTTTTCCACATTTCCGCCCATTCTCGCACCGCCTCCACCACCCTGAGCGAGGTAACTAAATGAGCACTGGGATCGCCCTCATGTCCCACTCTCGCTCGCTTTTTCGCTAAAAAGGTAACCGGCTCATCCTGTCTATCGCTTCACGCCGCAATCCCGCTTCAGCCGACGAGCGGAATCCTTCATCTTGTTGAGGAGAACGAAGAATGCTTCACTGCCCGAAAGGCCGTAACCGCGGCCTGAATATCTTCTGCCTTGCGCTATCCACCCTGTTGATCCAGCCTGTCCTTGCACAAACGCGTTGTTCCTTCATCAAAACCAACCACGACTGCGAGCTCAGGCTGGACCGCAATTCCTTCGTCGTCCCGCCGCCACTGCAGATGTACCCTGGCGCGGTGGTCACCGTGAAGATTGAAAACGGAAACGACTACGAGCTATATACGCTCGATCCCGGCCCCGGCTCGGCCTCGCCGCTCATAGATATTGCCTCGACAACCGTTGGGGATCTCAACACCATTCTTGGGGCCGCTAGCTCTCTCGCTGCGGTGACTGCAATTCCAGCGCCTGCCGCTGCTGCGCAAGCCGCGCCCCCTCCGCCACCCCCGCAGCTGGAACAAAACTATGCATTGAACGGTGTTCCACCGAATAAAGCACTACCCAAAAAGGTCGACCCATGCGAGAAAGATCCCAACGGATCCGCATGTAGACAGGAGAAGGACGCCGAACTCGCCAATGCCGTCACAAACGCCTTGGTCGAACAGAGAACCAAGGATAAAGAAGAACAGGCGGCCAAAGACCAGGAGGCAGAGGAAGCCTTCAACAACTACATCTCAGATGAGAATTGCGACATCAATCACGTCAGCCAGTTCAGCACGGAAACCTGTATGTTGCGTCTGTTGAATGACGCCTCACAGCGCATTCTGAGGGCGTCCGTGCCATCGCAGCATTTCTATAGCGAGCTGAACACGCTCCTTACCCCGGACTCCCAGCCGCCCCTGTCATCCGTGCCCATTCCCGATGCGTCAACGCAGCACGTTCCCTTCGATCAACTTCTCCAGGAGCTCTGCGGAGAACCAACTGCGCCAAACTACTACCAGCCTTGCGGAGTGGCGGACGATCACAGTCTCATCCACCAGCAGGCCGCCGCGTCAGCCTACGCAGCCGCGCTGCTCGCCAGAATGACAAAGCCTCCCACCGAGGTGAACCCGCCGTCGGGTA
>JASIJX010000445.1 GCA_030049955.1 Acidobacteriaceae bacterium | reverse complement strand
AGCCCGCGCCGGCCATCTCGGATTATCAGCTCCGGCACTGTCGTCCGACTTCCAGCCCCGCGGCTCGGGTTCGTCCCGAACGGCATAATCCCAACTCCATCGCCACTCTGCGCATCCTGCTGGCCCGCTCCCTGCTGCGCCAGCTCTGCCGCTGCCCCTTCTGCGGTGCCCGCCGCTTATAACACAGTAGTACTAGTCTCCTTATCGAAAATGCCTCGGGGCCGCAGCGGCGCACTGGGATCGACTGCGAGGACTCGCCCCGAAGCATTTCCGATCAAGGCTAACGACTTTTCGGCCACGTAGCTCGCATGCGGGTTGTCGATGAGCGAGTTGGCGATTTGGCACCTCGCCGAGGGCTTAACAAAGGCCTGCGGGCTTCATCGGTCGATCGTTAGGCTGAATGGGCGCAGACCTGAAGTCCGCCAGCTCAGCAACCCGCTGAAGAGAGCCACTGCTCGAGCTGGTCCGCATACGAGCGGCTGGCGCGATGCTCCGAGCCATCAGATAGCTTGACAATGTACTCGCGGTTTCCGATGGCGCGGAGTTCCCGCACACATTTCAGCCGCACGATCCGCGAGCGATGAACGCGAATGAACTGTGCAGGATCGAGCCGCTCTTCGAGAGTATTCATGGTTTCGCGCAGCAGATGCGCCTTTCCCCCGCTGTGTATCTCCGTGTAGTTGCCTGCGGTTCCAACCCATTCGATCTCGTCGGCGAAAACAACCTGTATTCGCGATCCCGTCCTCACCGCGAAACGAGATGCGTACTTGCCGGAATTATCGTCGAGTAACTGAAGGATACGCTGGTCAAACTCAGCTTTCGACCGAGACTCCACTAATCGCCTCGCCCGTTGAATGGCGACCGCAAAACGCTCGTCATCGATCGGTTTGAGCAGGTAATCCAAAGCGTGCACTTCAAACGCGCGCAGTGCATGTTGTTCATGCGCGGTGAGGAAGATGATCGAGGGCAGACTCTCACGAGGCAGGGCACGAAGCACTTCAAATCCGTCCATGCCGGGCATCTGCACATCGAGGAAGACGAGATCCGGGAGCAGTTCAAGAATCTTGGCAACAGCAGATGCTCCATCTCCGCACTCGCCGGCGATCTCCATGTCGTTAAATCGCTTGAGTCGCGTAATCACGCCGCGCCTTGCCAACGGTTGATCATCCACAATCAAAACGCGCACACCGATTCCTCCCGTCGTTGCAACGCCTTATGAAAGGGAATCTCAAGCAGCACGCAGCATCCGCCGGTTTCCGGCCATTGGATATCAAATTTATGATTAGGACCATACATCGTTCGCAACCGCTCCACCGTGTTGGCAAGTCCGATACCTCCACTTGCCTTGTCACGTAGGGTATTGCGAGACCCGGTATTCTTGATGAAGATTCGCAACGTCTGCGCGTTGAGCTCGCTACGGATTGCGATCTTTCCGCCATCGACGATTGGCGCTATACCATGCCGGACAGCGTTTTCGACCAGCGGCTGCAGGATCATGCTGGGTACCGCCGCACTCAGCGTCTCGGGCGCAATCGTCAATTCCACGCACAGCCTCTCTCCCAGCTGTGTCTGTTCAATCGCGAGATAATGTCCGGTGAAAGTCATCTCTTCCGAAAGAGACACCTCAAATGGTCTTTCGGCATCCAGGCTCGCACGGAGCAGATCGGCAATCTGCGCAAGCATGCGGGTCACCCCAGCAGTATTGCCCTCGACGGCAAGCGTGGAAACCGCGTTAAGAGAGTTGAACAGGAAGTGTGGATTCAGTTGGTAGCGGAGCGCGCTCAGTCTGGCCTCACGTGCGTCGGCCTCCACGCGAGCCAGATGCTCGCGCTCCTGACTGGAATGCTGCCATTGTTTAATGCTGAAGTAGAGGTTGCACCAGAACAGCAGGAGGATGGAGTATCGCAGATAATTACTGACCAGATCGGTCCAGTCCGGCTCGGGATAATGTAAAGCAATGAATTGGACGAGAACGCCTACACTGCCTCCCAGAAGTGACGCCCAGCCGAATGCTCGAAGTTGAAGCTGGAACCAGGGGAGCGAGCGATTCACGAGAGACCGGCACACGGGGCGGAGAACGCAGCTAACCGAGAATAGCATCCCGCAAGCAATCGCATTTCCCCCGATCCTTCTCCAGAGGGAAGAAGGGTCATGATTGATATACGGCAGCGCATCCAGCACCGTGAGCGCGTACATTCCAATCCATCCCAGCGCCTGCAGCCGCCAGTATGTCGGAAACGTATGATCGTCACGCGCGGTCATAGTTAAGATTTTAGGCGAGATTCACGGTCAGTCGGCATCGCTTCGCCCCAAATCGTCTGCGGTCTGACACATAATCCAGGCCTTCCATCGCATGTCTAGCCACGGCAGACTTGATCCTCTCACTCTCCAACGCGAAGTCTTCAGAACGCGGATCGTCCCGAGGATCTGGAAGCAGAGATTGCCCATTTGAAAAAGAAACTCAACTGAGAGATCGTTCCGCTCTTTATCTTAATTGGGGTATCGCATTGTCTCTGGATTCGGATCTCCGAGCAACCCGCGCCGTATCACGCAGTCTGTCCAGCGATCACTCTTGCGACAAAACGGGCTATGGCAGTGCCGACTTCTTCGGGAGAGTCTTCCTGAAGGAAATGAGATCCGTTCACTGTAACCGTCGTCTGGTTCGGCCAGGAACGGCAAAACTCTCGCTGTGCTCCGATCAGGAATCCAGCTGGCTCTGCGTCGACGAAGAGCTTGGGGATGGATGACGTCGAAAGCCACTGCGCATAGGAGTCGACGACCCGAACTACGTCTTCTGGTTCTCCGCCGATGGGAAGATCACGGGTCCATGAAAGCATTGGTTGACGAGAAGGTCCCGGGATGCGAAAGTGCCGGCGGTACGTTTCCATCGCTTCTGCCGATATGTTCCGAAGAGGGAGCAAATATTCAATGAATAGATTCTTTCGTAGGATAAGGTCTTCGCCTGCGGCGGAACGTTGCGCCTGGAAAAAGGCCCGCGTCGCGTCGGGCCATTCATCCCATGACTTAAATGGACGAACGATCGCTTCCATATAAACGATCGCTTTGACCCGGCCGGGATCGCGCTGTGCCCACGCAAATCCCAGCGCAGAGCCCCAATCGTGGACGATAAGAATTACATTTTTTGTGATTCCGAGTGCATCGAACCAGGCGTCGAGGTAACGCTGATGATCAACAAACCGATACTTTCCGTCCAGCGCTGCTCCGGAATTTCCCATTCCCACATAGTCCGGCGCCAGACAGCGCCCGAACGGCAATAAATACGGAATAACGTTTCGCCATAGATAAGAGGGCGTCGGGTTGCCGTGCAGAAACACGATCGGATCGCCGTCTCCTACGTCGACATAGGCCATCTGCGTGTCAAGCACGGATACATATTTCCGGTAGGAAACATCTTCGGTTGAGATGGGAAAGTTTGTCATTGCCGTCTCCTTGACCTGGCATCTTGACCTGGCATCGCAACGATAGAACACCATCAACAGCATATTGGTGGTGTTTCTTGTTGTCAACCAGCAAACATCGTAAGCTGGTGTTGTATGAGTCTGGCAAAGAAATATTCGGTCCCTCAGGAGATTGCACTCCTTTACGACTTCCTGAACTCCGCCGATCTGCGCACCTACATTGAAAACGGAGAACAGCATGTCCGTTCGGATGAATTGGCGACACCTGCTCAGCTTGAGGTATGGATGCGAAAGCGGGGTTTAGTCAAAAGGGATGAGCCGGTGACATCTGACGATCACCAGCGTGCGCTGGGGTTGCGGAGTGCATTGCGCTCCTATCTGCAGTTCCCGCCTGATTCGAGAGCTGCGAGCCAAAAGAGCTCAGAATGCGTGAATCGAATGAGCAAGCTCTATCCCCTCGTCATAAAGATCGACCGGCGAGGAACATTGAAGCTGCAATCAGTGCATGACGGCGATGGGCTAGGACGTGTGTTGGCCGAGTTGTTCTCATTGGCTGAGAACGGACGTCTCGATCGCCTTAAAATGTGTGGCTCGGTGGAATGCCGATGGATATTCTTCGATAGATCGAAACCGGGTAATCGTCGTTGGTGCTCATCGTTCCTCTGCGGCAACAGGCAAAAAACGCGTGATTACCGAAAACGCGCGAGAGCTAAAACTCTTGGGAAATCAGCGTGAGTGACCTCAACCTGGGCGCAAAGCGCATGGCTCGATCCGGAGTTTGATGTTCGCCGGTTGTTCAGATGGCCCAAACATCGCGGCGCTCGGTGGTCCCGAGATCACACTCCCAACAGCGATTGCACTTGCGCGCCTGTCGCTCCGCGGTGGATCTGAACATTTCAGCAGGCCCCCAACTTCTTGAGATAGGCGGCGTCAATAGCAATCGACTCCTTCCATGGCATCGTGAACGCCTCCTGCTCTACAAACATGTGTTCGATAGATTGGGTACGAGCAGCCTCATCGAGAATCGGGCCGTAATCAATATCTCCTCGCCCAAGCTCTACGACTTTGCAACCCTCTCGCGATTCCGGAGTTGGATGTGGCGGGAGCTTGAAGTCTTTGATGTGCAGCATTTTGAACCGCTGTGGATGGTCGCGCATCAAAGCCACAGGATCCACGCCCGCAACTCGTGCCCATCCGCAATCGAGTTCAAAAAAAACCTTATCCGGCTCGCACAAGCGCATTAACTCCATGTAGGGCATCACGCCATCGATTGAGGCGAACTCTGCGGTGTGATTGTGATAACCGAAGTGAAGACCTGCCGCCCTAAGCTTTTCGCCTATACGGTTAAACTGCTCTGCACTATATCGCCAGTCATCGAGGGTTGGATCTGGCAGGGGCGAGGTACCGGCTGGAAGCGGGGTCCTTCTTCCAGGACTTGGACAGATAATGGAGCGAGCACCAATGGCCTGATCGAAGGCGACTACTTCGTCGAACTTGGTATGCAGTTCGTTGAATCCTTGATGAGCGCTGACACACTTTAGCCCCGCTGCATCCAACGCTCTCCGAATCTCCTTGGCACTTCGATTCGGCAACGCGGCAGATTCCACCTCGACATACCCGGAATTGTGCAACGCTGCCAAAGCGCCTTCGAAGTCAACAGCCATCTGCTCACGAACGCTGTAGAGTTGAATACCCAACGGCAACCGAAGCTCAGATCCAGGAGCCCGACTAACTGCCGTGAACAGAGCCACTGTCGTAGCCCCACGCAAAAACTGCCTGCGAGATACACTCATGCTGCCTCACTTTCAACGAGCTGCTTACTTTTGTCAAACGACACAGTCAGTCATCGAGCTTTGAGCACTATAAGTTCCAGTCCTGGGGGCGAAAGCGGGTCGGAAAGCGATATTGATGATCCCTTGCAACTCTCCTGTTCAGTCAGAGAGAAATTCTCAGTATTCGTCAGCCGGTATCGCTTCAGAGTAAACGGCCTCTTGCCCCATGGAAGGTTCGAAACCGTCAGACTATAACCCTGATTGTCGTGATATATGATATCCGTTCGTTTGGGAAGGTACTTAAATGTCGAAGCGTGAGATGTGGTACCGGACTTCGTAGAGACCCTGGGCTTCTTCTGCGCCAGTTGCTCATCGGGATGAAGGTAACGAGGCGGAATTTCGTAGTTGTCAATCAGAATTTGCACCTCCTTACCATCCTTGGATCGGCCCGCGAGCACGGCAAAACCCGCAGTGTCTCCTCCCGTAGCAAGAAGTCTTTGAGGAGTGTTCAGAAGCGAGCCAACTGCACGAAACGCATATGCAGGCTTGCGATAACTGCCGTTGTCATTGAACAGTCCCATCCATAATGCGTCGCCCCTATAAAAGTGCGCGAGGTCGACTTCCGAATCCTGTAGATACACAAGCACTGCTGCGACGTAGGATGCATTTTCCATACTGCCCAGTTCCGGCTCTTCTTTCGCAGTGAAGTCCGCACTCAAATTCCATTCCGACAGTATGCTCTTAGCGCCAGCGAAGCCTTCGGAATCGAGGACGCGTCTAGTTTCTTGGCCGATACGCACAGCATTGTACGGGTCGTGGGACTTATCGGCATAAGTGTGCCACGAATAGAAGTCGAAAGGCAGGTTATGTGCTTTGATGTATTGAAAGAGGCCCTCTCGATATGGCCCTGCATTGAGAGCCCTCTCGTTCCCATCTGCGCCAACCTGTGCTGACGGGTCGACCTTTTTCAGTGCCAATGAGACTTTGTCATATAACTCATAAAACTGCTCGGCTGTGCCAGACCAAAAACCCTGCGGCTCATTCCAAATTTCCCAATAATTGACCGTGTTATAAAAACCACGATCCCATCCCCTGTCGTAATGCATCGCGATATGGGCAACGATATTCGCGTATTTGTCGTCATCCTTTGGCGGTTCGCGGTTTGCTCCAAAACTCCGGCCGACGCGATAAAAAACCGATGCGCCGCTCGCAACGATCGCCTTCACGATTTTGTCGGTGGGGCCAAAATTATAGCTGCGGGGATTATCGGGATCTGCATCCCAGTCGGGAAAGATGCAGTTCTCTCGAGATGCCTTGATGACCTGCGAACGAATCGAAGGATCAGGAAACACATCTTTGAGGCCCTGGTTAGTGTAGACCGCATCAATCTCTGTTGGACCGTACGAATCGTGCGTACGCACGCTGTCGATGTGGAGGTCCCGATACTGTGCGATCAAATTTGGCAAGCCGCTTCTCACCGGATAGGGCGGACCATTTACTCCCTGGAATGAGCGTATCGTTCCCACGATTTGGCCGGCGTTAACATAGAGAACACGAAATTGTTTATGAAGTGCATCGTGATTGCTGGTCTGTGCGAGCGCGGCAAGTGAGGCCATGGCGAAGAGGAGCGAGACAGTAAAAGTGCGACTCATTGAAAGAGGTCCTTTTGAAAAGCCTAAGACGGATGAAACTTAATCCAGGTTGTCAAAAGCGGCGAGGAGAGTGGACAAACCCCGATTCTCCTGGCGCGCCCTCCCAAGGCTATCTGCAATTGTCGGAATGTCAGTTATTCGCGGTCGCCAAGCCGGCTATTTTGTGATATATCGTCCTTCTGGAGGTTGCGGCCATGACGACGTGACAGACTCGCCGGCGACCGACTTGCGCAGTGACGTACGGTCAAAAAAAGACGACGCGCAACGTTTACTTAGTTACCTTGAAGCTTGTGCCCTGGCTCGCCAGAGAGCTTCCACCAACCCAAACGTCATACGTGGTCGGTTCCACGGTTTGCTTCAGGTCCGAGGTATAGAAGTTCAGTTCATTGAAGCCTAGTGGAAATTCAAGGTGTTTCGTTTCGCCAGGCGCAAGAGTGACGCGCGCAAAGCCCTTCAGTTCGCGCAACGGCTGCTCCACACTGGCCACTGTATTTCGTATATAAAGCTGCGCAACTTCGGTGCCGGCCGCCGAACCGGTATTGGTCACCTCCACATCCACCATGACCACCGGCTTGTGATTAGCTAGAACATCCTTCAGCGGGACCTCCGCCCGGCTGACTGTCGGCTTCGAGAATTCGAAGCGCGTATAGCTTAGTCCCCAGCCGAATGGAAACAGCGCTGAGTTCTGCTCATCCACGTACCGCGATTTGTATTTCCCTCCATCCCACGACATGTGGTTCAGGTCCACGCGCTCTGGGCGACCCGTCGGTAGTTGCGCATAATAGAGAGGCTCTTGCCCCACCGCACGTGGCATGCTCGCTGGCAACTTGCCCGAGGGGTTTACATCCCCCAAAAGTACATCGGCGATCGCGGGCCCTGCCTCGATCCCCGGACTCCATGCTTCAAGGATGGCTGGCACATGCGCCGCCGCCCATTTCAGTACCAATGGCCGTCCAGCAAGCACCACCAGGATGACGGGCTTGCCCGTGGCCACCACTGCCTCAAGTAGATTCTGCTGCGAACCGGTAAAATCCAGGTACGCGCGGCTCGATGCCTCGCCCTCCATCCAGGCCGGCTCGCCTAGCGCCACAATGGCGATGTCGGCTTGCTTTGCAACATCCACCGCCTCTGCAATCGTCCGGGCATCGTCCGGGAGCGGCATTCGCTGCGTTTCCGACAACGGAACGCCCGTCTCGATGCTCTTCAGTGCGTTCGCATCCTCGCCGGAGAGCAATCCGCATCCCTCGGCGTACAGCAGCCGGTTGCCCAGCCGCTTCTCCAACTCCTCTTTCAACGTGATAACGTCCTTGGGATTGCCCTGGCCCGACCATGCTCCCAGCATTTCTGCCGCGTTGTCGGACATGGGCCCAATCAATGCCACTGTCCCGGCCTTCTTAGCTAGCGGCAGCAGCGGGCCCGAACCGTTCACCGGATCATTTTTGAGCAAAACCATGGTTTCATCAGCCACCTTTCGGGCCAATGCACGGCGTTGCAGCGTGGCTTCGTACGTTGGCTCCAGTCGGGCGTAAGGGTGATCAAACAAACCCAGCGCAAACTTCACTCGAAGCACGCGCCGCACTGCCTCGTCCACAACGGATTCCGGAATCCTTCCCGACCTCACCTGGGCGGCGAGAGTTGTCCCGAACAGATCACTTTCCGTATCCATGTCCACGCCGGCTTCCAGCGCCTTGCGGGCGGCGGTTGCGCCATCGGCAGCAATGGCATGATTCAATAGTTCACCCACGGCCGCCCAATCGGAAACGACAAAACCATCAAATCCCCATTCGTTGCGTAGAATTTGAGTCAATGTCAACGGGTCCGCGCTGGCCGGAATGCCGTTTATAGAATTAAATGCGCTCATCATCGTCGCCGCACCAGCCTCTACACCCGCGTGATACGGCCTCAGATATATTTGGCGAAGAGTGATTGGGCTCATGTCCACGGCGTTGTAGTCGCGTCCCGCAATGGCTGCTCCATAGGCCGCGAAATGCTTCACGCACGCCGCCACCGAATCCGGCTTGGAGAGATCTCCCTGCTGGTAGCCATGCACCCAGGCACGGGTCATTGCCGACCCCAGATATGGGTCTTCGCCATTCGACTCGACGATGCGTCCCCAGCGCGCATCGCGCGCAATGTCCACCATCGGCGAAAATACCCAATCAATTCCGTCAGCCCGGGCCTCCACTGCACCCGTGCGCGCTACCGTCTCTGCTGCTTTCGGATCCCAGCTCGCCGCAATCGCCAGCGGAATAGGGAATGTCGTTCGGTGTCCGTGAATCACATCCAGCCCGAAAAGGAGCGGTATGTGCAGGCGCGTCTTCTCCACCGCAAGATGCTGGTAGTAATTGGCCTCCTCGGTCCCGATCACATTTACCAACGCTCCCACCTGGCCATGTTCCACCATCTCGTCATATTTCAGGTGCTGGTCTCCAGGACCGGTAGCGAAACCGGCCGAGATATCCACCAACTGCCCAATCTTTTCATCGAGCGTCATCTTTTTCAGCAGTGCATCAACCCGCTCATTCACTTCCTTTGAAGCCAGTTGGGGGTTGGGAGCCGATAGCTCCTGTGCGCTAGCCGCTATCCCGCAAGGAGCCAGGAGCAGCATCGCCAAAACAACGAGTGAGGTTGCGCCAACAGCGAAGATTTTCATAGAGTCGGATCGTGATATATCAGATCGGAACGACATCAATCCTAGCAAACTTGGCGAATTAACATCAAGAAGCAAACTCATTTTGTCTTATGGGGCGCGCCCCGCGGAGCGCTTCAATAACTTCGTCGTACCATTCTCGCGTCTGACGGAAGACAACATGGGAACTGTGTTTGTTCTCGCAGAATTGTTCTTGCTCTGTTGTCTTTCCCAGTCGGCCCGCACCAGACATCCTTCCGGCGCCAGTGGCCTGTAACCGGGCGATGAGTGTGGCCGGAAGGTGCGCGAAGCTCGCGGGAACAGCGATGTTCATCATTTCTACCCGGGCCGAAATATCCGGGAACGAATGAGAACATCGCCATGCACTGACACTACGTCGCGCGAGCGCGGGCCAGTTCCACGATCTTTTCGATCATCTCGGTGTACGAGTAGCCGGCCTTCTTCGCTGCCAGGGTGAATTCGGCGGCGCTGGCGAGCCAGGGATTCGGATTCGCCTCGATGACGTACACCTGTCCCTTTTTGTTCAGCCGCATATCGATGCGGCCATAGTCGCGCAGCTTGAGCGCGCGATAGGCGGCAAGCGCGGTGTCCTTCAAGTTTTGTGTGGTCTCCTCATCAAGATCTTCGACGGGAGCGGATTTTGTCACCCTGAAGGCCTCGGTCTCCTGATCGAACTTCACGTCCTGGCAGGCGATCCGCGGCGTGCCCTTGGGAAGCTTGGAGAGATCGAGCTCGATGAGCGGGAGAACCTCGGCGCTGTCATTACCGAGAACGGAAGCGTAAATTTCGCGGCCCTCAATATATTCCTCAATCAGCGCAGGGCTGTCGAATTCCTCGTGAATGTAGTCAATGCGCTCCATCAGCTCCTTTACGCTGTCGACAACGGAACCTGCGTCGATGCCGATCGATCCGTCTTCGGAAACAGGCTTGACGATAAGCGGAAATTCGATGTCGTGAGCGTGCTCGGTGCGGCCTTTGTAGGAAATGGCGAAGTCTGGCGTTTTGATCTTGTGAAAGTCGAAGATCTTTTTCGCGACCGACTTGTCCTGCGCCAGGTAGAGAGCCTGCGGGCCGCCGCCGGTATAGGTCAAATGCAGCAGCTCAAGATAGGCGGCGATGTTCTTGTCCATCGTGTCATCGCCGGCGTAGGACTCAGTGAGGTTGAACACCAGGTTCGCGCCGCACTTTGCCAGCGCAAGCAGCGATTGATTCTTGCCGTCGAGAACGTGATACGAAGGCTCGTGGCCGAGCTTTGTCAGCGCCTCGAAGATCTCTTCGCGGTCGTGCAGCGGATCTCTTTTCTTCCTCGGGACTTTGCCTTTCCGGCCGCGCGGCGCCTTTACTGGCTCCGGTTCAGGCTCAGGCGGGCCCTCCTCCCAAACGTCGTGCAGGATCGTTACTTTGAGGTTTGCCATGATCCCTCTGCGCTGTTTTCTATCGCCTGCATTCGCCATCGACGGCAAATGTGAACAACCCATCAGGGCAAAATGAACTTGCCTCGCGTGATGTAGTTCATCGCCAATGCGGTTGCGTACACTGTCACCTCAGTCAAATATTCCCGTTCACATTTTATGTCGGCGCGCAGGCCCAGGTCGCCGACCTTTGTTTCGATGGTTTCCACCAGCTTCTTTACCAGCGGGCGTTGTACGCCCGTCCAGTAATTGACCTTGTCGACAAGGACCTTGCGATTTTCCCTGAGAAGATCGACCGCCGGGCGAATATTTTTCCTGCGGCGCCTCGATACGTTAAAGATGTCGCGCAGATCGGTGTCCAGCGGAAGCTCGGCCGGGGAGAGCTGCTGGTCGAATTGACGGTCCAGCGCGTGCTGATAGAACTCGCCGACCGTCACATCCATTTCGTCAACTGTAATATCGGTATCGCCGCGTGCAACCGATGGTTCGGCATCGCCAAGCTTGCGGCCGATGCGATCCACATACAGCAACTTCTTCATCGCGCCCCAGTCCTGATATCGCTTCCTCCAGTTGGAGCGAGGCGTTAGCCATACCGCGAACGTCTCAGCGAAGTCCTCGTCAGGATGCTTTTGTGCATACCAGCCCTCCATATGCCGCACGAACTGGCGCGAAAACGCAACCGGCTTGTAGTTGTCGCGGTAAGGCCGCCGGAACGGTCCGAAGAGGCTGCGCCATTCTTCCGTTTTGTAAAGCTCGTAGGCGTAATTAAACGCGTGGCCGGCCTCGTGGCGCATATACATCATGATCTGCCGCGCGTCTTCAATGTCGTTCATCTCCGATTCGAGGCGCTGCAGTTTTGGATCGGCCAGGTAAAACGGAATTCCGATAACCGGCTCCATGTTCGGGCAGCCCCACTCATCCGTCAGATAGCACTTGGGGTGGAACCGATGCAGCCCTTTGGCGTCCAGTTCCTTGTAGAGTTGCTGGACGAAACGATCGATAGGCGAGCCTTCCAGCTTCAAGCCGAGTTGCCGAATCGGCTTCGATAAGATTTCCTGGACATCTGCCGGTGCTTTTTCGAAATTGGCCACGGTTGGTCGAAGCGTAGCACAGCCCGCGCGAAATTTGCTCCTGCTTATTTTGATGCCGCCCGGAATCCCGGCGCTGG
>JASIJX010000444.1 GCA_030049955.1 Acidobacteriaceae bacterium | reverse complement strand
TTGCTATGGCTACCCCGGCCAGTTTTATGCGATCCGCAAACCCGTCACATCCAGCACTCGATCAGGAAGCAGCGTTGCGCGTGCGCCATGCGTTGCCCTTCGCCAGGGGAGCAAAGCGGTCCAACACCTGCTGGAGTCCATACTGCACATGACCCCGCATTGCCACATCCGCCTTGATCGGATCTCCAGAGCATAGCGCTGTGGCGAGCGTGGCATGAAAATTAGCCGGCGAAATGGTGCGGTGCGTTGTCGTATCGTAAAGCCAGTTGAAGACCAGCACCTGTTCCTTTTCAATGGCCTTGCTGAGCCCGACGCACCGCGCGATCTCCGCAATGCGCATGTGAAATTGCATGTGGTAGGTGTGCACGGAGAACAGAAACACCGGATCCGCTTCGGACTGACCAGCGAAATACAGGTGATCGAGGTGCTCGGCGCTCTTTTTGAGCTGCTTTTTCTCCTCAGCGGTTATATTCGACGCGCACAGCCGGGCCGATTGTGCCTCCAGGGCTTCGCGGATCTCGTACGTGCCGCGTATATCCTCCTCGGTCGGAATCCGCACGCGCGTTCCGATGCGCGGCCGGCTCTCGACCAGTCCCTCGGCCTCTAAGCGCTGCAATGCTTCGGTAATCGGAATAAAGCTCATGTTGAGCATCTCGGCCAGGTGCCGGCGAGAGAGGATATCTCCGATTTTGAAGGTGCCGCGAAGAATTTCATCGCGAATTTGCGTGTAGGCGGCGTTCGCCAGCGAGCCTCTTTTCGCTCGCAGCGCGGCCATCCCTCTATTTCCACCAACAGCAGGACGCCGCTGCTCGGCTGCTGTGGCCAATGCCGCTTCAGGCTTTGTAGGCATAGCTTTACCGGCTCGTTTTTTTCGTGCTCGCAGCATTTGACGCTCCTACCTCTTTTGCGTAGTATGACATATCAGTATGGCACAACTGGGAAAATATACCAACACGGGCTCATATTTGCCATGGAATTGAAAAATAAAAACTGCCTGATAACTGGGGGACTTAGCGGGATCGGCGCGGCAACTGCGATTTTGCTTGCCGAGCGCGGGGCGAATGTGGCAGTTGCGACACGGAACCCTCAGAATCCGCCGCTATACCAGATGAGGCACACTGTCGAAGGCCTGGGGCGAAAGTTTCTCTCCATTCAGGCGGATGTACGAATGGCGTCGGACTGTAGCCGGTGCATCGCTGAAACCCACGCCGCGATGGGTTCGCTGGATGTCCTCGTGCACGCGGCCGGCGGCCCAGTGCCAGGCAGCCTGACGGAGCTCTCAGACCAGGGCTGGCAAGACGCGTTCGACGTGCATGTGCATGCTGTTTTCCGGCTGTGCCAGGACGCAGTGCCGCTTATGAAAGGGCGTGGCGCGGGCGCCATCGTGCTCATTTCGTCAGCGGCGGGAATGCGCGGCTGTCTCGGCGCGCTGGGATACGGTGTGGTGAAAGGAGCACTTCCGCAGTTCACGCGGGGGCTGGCTCGCGAACTCGCGGATCACAATATCCGCGTCAACTGTGTTTCGCCGGGCGTGATTCGGACACCTTTTCAGGCCGTCCTGACCGAGCAGCAGGTCCGAAATAATATAGATAACAGGATTCCGCTGCACCGTGAAGGGAAACCCGAAAACGTAGCCTCCCTGATCGCTGAGCTGATCCAGAATGATTTCATCACTGGCGAAAACGTCGTGATCGACGGCGGGATGGCCATGCGAATGGTCTAGACGCGTCCCGGGAATGTCCAGATGGGGATTTTAACGGCCTAGGCCCACTGGCAGAGGTGCCGGGCCTCGTCCTATATTCCCTCGGGCGGCGATTCCTATCAGTTTGCATCCGCATCATGAAATGACGCTCACCATTCGGTGTATCTTCCTGATATGTTAGGACGGTGGGCGCTGAACGCCCATTATTCTTGTTTCAGTGGAGAGCCTGCCCGTGGCCGGTTCAGGCTGCAACCGAGAGCTCCGCCTCGGCGTCTGACTCCAATTGCGAAACCCCCTGCCGCAGATCCCTGCACTCCACTCGTTCAGGTGTATTAGAGTGCAATCTTTTGTGAGTTTGCGCGTGAGCGAAAGAGCCGATACCTGTTCATCGATTTGACGTTAGTATCCGCTCGCCAGCAGGCGTCCACAAATCTCAGATCAGCCTCTAAAGCATTCCCAGGATGGATTCACGAACAACGTGTATTTGCTGACCAATGAAGTGGTCTGACCGCGGATTTCCTCATCATCACTGGCCAGCGCTTGGTCGAGTTATTGATCGCCGACAAGGCTATGATTCGGAGCAGTCATTCGGCATAGGGAGACCGCGATCGACGGGCCCAGCTGTGATTTGGCCACGCGCGCCGCAACCAAACCTTGTACGGACTGCGCATCGACTCGAACGATGCTTTGCGAGACTCGAAAGGTTGTACCGCTTCGCCGCGTGATATGAACAGTTCGGATACTGCTTGCAGTACTCGCCTCCCTTGCCTGCGCCCGCATTAACCGTCAGTTGCAGGGGTTATGGAAAGCCTGAATAAAAAAATCTTTCTTTTTTCCGCTTGACAGCGCATGCATGCTTGATATATCACTATGTCGTCTCAAAAAATGGCTGCAGAAGCGCTGAAAAGTCGCCTGCCTCTTAGAGGCAAGCGACTGTTTTGAAAAGGGTGATTCGCGATTGTGATGTATCGAACGAGGCGACCACGAGCACCAGGCGGCTCGCACGCTGCCGGGTCTTTTTTTAACGAAGGGCTGAACCGCAGCCATGAAAACGATTTCAGGAGGCACTGCATGAGTAGTAAAACGTTGCGACAGATTTTGCCCCTACTTCTGCTTGTCGGCGGAGTATTGATA
>JASIJX010000443.1 GCA_030049955.1 Acidobacteriaceae bacterium | reverse complement strand
GTTCACACTTGACGGCCAGGGCGCAGAGCGCCAGTTCCAACGATTCCACTCGCGACGCGGATTTGGAATATGTCGTGATGCTGAGCCGGCACGGCGTGCGTTCGCCGCTGAACAAGCCGGGAGAGCTTGACAAATTCTCTGCATCGCCCTGGCCCAAGTGGGACGTGCGACCCGGTTATCTGACGCCGCATGGATATACGCTGATGCGGTTGTTCGGAGAGTGGGATCGGACGAAGTTCTCGGGCGATGGGTTGTTCAGCGCGAGCGCCTGCGCAGATGCCGATTCCGTGACGATCGACGCCGACTCCGACGAGCGGACGGTGCAAACCGGCAAGGGGCTCGCAGAAGGCATGCTTCCAGGCTGCACGATTGAGATTCACGCGCAGGCGGAAGGCACAATCGATCCTCTATTCCGAATGGTTGAAGGGGTCCATGGTAATTCCGCACTGGCGGCAGCCGCGATCGCAGGCCGCATCGGCGGTAATGCACAGGACGTAACTGAGGCTTACAGGCCGCAGTTGCTTGCGCTCGACCGTGTGCTGGCCGGTTGCGGGCGCGAACCGGCAAGCAACACCAGGCGAGCTTCCATTCTCGACATTCCGTCAAGCATCGGCGCCAACGGTGCTTCGAGCGCACTCCACGGGCCGATCTCTCTTGGCTCGGGGATGGTTGAGAACCTGTTGCTAGAATACGCTGACGGCATGAAGGACGTGGGGTGGGGTTGCGTGGATGGCACGTCGTTGCGCGCGCTCATGCAGTTGGATACGGTCAGTTGGGATCTCAGTATGCGCACGCACACCATCGCGCAGATGTATGCCTCGAACATTCTCGAACACATCGCCATGAGCATGGAGCAGCACGTTTCCGGCAAGGCAATTTCGGGCGCGCTGGGGCGGCCCAGCGATCGGCTCCTGCTCCTGGTGGGACACGATACCAACATCGAAACCGTCGCCGGAACGATGGGCCTCGACTGGATTATTGACGGACGTGTGAACGACACGCCTCCGGGCGGCGCGCTGCTGTTTGAATTGTGGCGGTCGCGCACCGACGGCCGAAGGTTTGTGCGCATGGAGTACACCGCACAGACCCTCGAGCAGATGAGGCAAGCTCAGCGGCTCAGCCCAGCGAATCCGCCGGCATCGGCGCCGATTTTCATTCCGGCGTGTAGCGGCAAAGACATGTCGTGCTCGTGGCCGGCGTTCGACGCGGCGATGCACACCGCTGTTGACTCCGCATACGTGATGAAGCAACAGTAGTTTCGGATTGCCTGCAAGCGACGGGCTTCGAGATTCGCCTTACGGCGCCGGGACCAAGCAGAACATCGACTCCGCGGGCGCGCGCATCACGGCTCGGCGCGGCGCCCATCTGACGGGCCAATTCGGGATCCCAGGATGCGGCCAGCGCGATGGTGCAGGATAAGCGATGGCAGGGATCCCGGAGCGCAGCCCAGCCGGCCCATCCGAAAGGCGAATGGACTGGAGGACGACCGCTCAGGATGCGTGTACCCGTTGCTGACACCGCCCAGCAGCTCGATCTTCTGCTCAAGCGTGAGCTTTGACATCATGACATCGATGTGGTGCTCGACGGCGGGGTCGAGTGGCTGCTGCGCTCTGCATACGGCAGCAGCGATGAGCCAGATAAGAAGAAGCGCCACAATTGTGCAGCGATCCACGATCTTCTGGATGGAATGCAACGCTGGGGCAACGCTCGTTGGCTGCGGGTGCGGGAGCGGATACTGGTCACGTAGGCCCTCTTGGTGTGAGAGTCGAGGTGGATGACTCCTGCTTCGATAAACCTTAACGATTACGGTAACGTGACACAAATGGCAAACCAGAGCGAGCAAAGCTTAGTATTCTGCTCTGAGAAGTGGAATTGGCGGCAAATCGACTCTGCACACGGGAGAACGAATGACGATGCGGAAGGTGCGTCTTGAGGTTTGGCTTGGAATTATAGCTTCGATTCTTGTGCCGCTGGTTCCAGCGTGCGCGCAACCGGCAGCAATTGCGTTTGATTCCGCCAGCATGATCTTCCGGCTGCATGGCGGCAAGGTCAGTTACGTTCTCGGTGTGAACACGAGCGGCGAGTTGCAATCGGTGTACTGGGGGCCGGTTGTGCGCGAGAGCGACCAGTTCCCGCGGCCGCGGCCGCTCGCGCGGGCATTCGAGATGACCGATACTCCGCAGGAGTTTGCAGGATGGGGCGGCGGGCTGCTCACTGAGCCATCGCTGAAGATCACCTTTCCTGATGGCAACCGCGACCTTGTGCTCCATTACGTCTCGCATTCCATCGCCGGCAACACATTGACGATTCACTTGCGCGATATTTCGCGACCAATAGATGTGGAACTGCGATACAACATCGATCCCGAGACAGGGATACTGGCGCGTTCAGCGGAAATTACAAATAACACGCAGCAGCCAGTCACGGTTGTGCAGGCAGAGTCGGGCTCGTGGAACCTGCCGCCTTCGCGCACCTATGACCTGCGCTACCTTACCGGGCGATGGGCCGGAGAATTTCAGGTTGAAGACCGCGCCATTCAGCCGGGCTCAACGGTGCTCGAAAGCCGGCGGGGCATGACCGGCGACCAGTTCAGCCCCTGGTTCGCCGTGGCGCAGAACCCGCAAGTGACCGAAGAAAATGGGCGAGTGTGGTTCGGCGCGCTGGCGTGGAGCGGATCATGGCGCATCATGGTGGAGCAGGACCCGCTCGAGCAGGTTCGCATCACAGGCGGATACAATCCGTTTGATTTTTCTTATTTGCTTAAGCCGGGCGAAACCCTGAGCACGCCTGTCTTCTACGGCGGGTTTACTGACGGCGGATACGGCGATGCGTCGCGGCTGCTGCACCGTTACGAACTCGCGCACGTCGTGCCACAATCTCCGTCGCCGCGCGTCAGGCCGGTTCTGTACAACTCGTGGGAGGCGACAGAGTTCAACGTCGATGAAGCCGGGCAGGAAAAGCTCGCCGATGAAGCTGCCAGCATCGGCGTCGAACGATTTGTGATGGATGACGGCTGGTTCGGCGAGCGCAAAAATGATCACGCGGGTCTCGGCGACTGGTACGTCAATCCGCAGAAGTTTCCGCACGGTCTCAAGCCGCTCATCGACCATGTGCACTCGCTGGGCATGGACTTCGGCCTGTGGGTCGAACCGGAGATGGTCAATCCAGACAGTGATCTATACCGCAAGCACCCGGACTGGGTTATCAACTTTGCAGGACGCCCGCGCACAGAGGGCCGCAACCAGCTTGTTCTGAACCTTGCGCGGCCTGAGGTACGCGCTTACATCCTCTCGGTTCTGGATGATCTGCTGAACAAGAACGATATCGCCTTCCTGAAGTGGGACGCGAACCGCAACTGGGCGGAGCCGGGCTGGCCTGAGGTAAAGCCCGACGAAGAGCAGAAGCTCTACGTCGACTACGTGCATGGGTTGTACTCGATCATGGCCGAGCTGCGCAAACGCCATCCCAAGCTGGAGATTGAGTCGTGCTCCGGCGGCGGCGGCCGCGTCGATCTTGGGATTCTGCGCTACGTCGACGAGGTATGGCCGTCCGATAATACAGACCCGTTCGACAGGCTCTTTATCCAGAGCGGCTTTACGAATGCATATACGCCGGGCATCATGATGGCCTGGGTGACAGATTCACCAAACTGGGTTAACCATCGCTCCACTTCCCTCGCCTACCGGTTTCTTTCGTCGATGCAGGGATCTCTGGGCATCGGCGCGGACCTGAACAAATGGACGCCGGACGATTTTGCGCTGGCGAAGAAAATGATCGCCAGCTACAAAGCCATTCGCGAGACCGTGCAGCACGGCGAACTGTACCGGCTGGCGCCGCCGGCGGCGGAGAGCGAATTTGCCGCCACAGAGTACTTGTCGCCCGATGGGCGGTCGGCTGTGCTGTTTACGTCGCTGCATTCGGAACAGATGCAGTACCCGGTTCCGACAGTCTTTCCGCTCGCACTGGATCCGGACGCCAACTATACGGTCCACTGGATCTATGGCAAGTCCATGCCCGGCACGCAGTTGCGCGCCAGCGGAGCGTACTGGATGGGCCACGGAGTTAACGCGCAGCTTTCCGGCGACTTCGATGCTGCTTTGTTAGAATTCACTCGCGATTAGCCGAAGACTTTTGCTGTATCGCGCATAGACGGAGAAGCGCAGGAATCGGACGCAGAATGGATTTTCGCACTCTTTCAGAGGCCAAAAACGATCAATTCCGTACACGGTATCGTCAATGGGCCAGAGGAAGCCGCTGCAGCGAGCCGCGTAGTCTCTTATCTATGTTCCACCATCATCCGCTGAGAGGTGCCTTCCTATGAACTCCAAAGATGCCAAAGTGGACGCAACACAGATCTCCGCTGATTCCTATTCCGGCTATGCTGAACTTCCGCCGCTTGCAGGCCTGGAAACCATGCAGGAAGCTTGCACAACGGGCCTGACCGTGTCCGAGTCTGTCGACAGGCTGAAGCGTTTGCACTGGTCGCTGAGGCGGCTGCATCGCATCTTCGTCTGCCGCATTACAAGCATGCCGATCTATGAGCTGAAAATGGCGTTCAGTCTTCATGCACATTACTGCGTGGAGCATGTCGGCGAGTTTGCCGCGCGCGTGAAAGAAATGAGGCAGCCCCCGCATGGACTGGATGTATCGCCACACGCCTCGCTCGATCTTTTCTTCGATGAGATTCTGTGCGCGCCCGGCGCAGAGGCTCTCCTGCTCGGTCTCTACGAACATGCTGTGCCGGCCCTGATTCGCGCGCTTGAGCACATGATGGCGGACACCAACAAGCTCTTTGACCATCCAAGCTGGCGCATCTGCCGCCTTACGCTTGTTGAGATCCGGGACATTCAGGAATACGGCGCTGAAGCCATACGCCGCCTGGTCACGAGCGAAAAACGCGCGGAGTTCGAACAGTGGCTCGGCACGCTCAGCCGCATGTTGGCGGCTGCCGGCGATCTGGATGGCAAGGCCGAGCCGAGCGGAGAGACCGTCAGCCGGCACTTTTCCAGGGTTCCATATGTCTACGACCCCGTGCCGGCGCGCGACGAACGCTTCCAGGATCCTTACAACATGGGCGTGAACGCCGAGGCAATGTTATTTAACGCGGCAATTCCGCCGCTTCCGAAAACCATCATGCTCTACTTCAAGCGCATGCGCGAAATCGATGTGCCCGAGATGATGGCCAGCATGATTGCGCAGAATGAAAACAAATCCTGGGATTACGACCGCGATATGACGCGCCAGTTATGGGACGAGGCGCGCCACGCAATGATGGGCGAGATCGGCTTTGTCCATCTGGAGGTTGACTGGACCAAAATTCCGTTCAACTTTACCTGGTCGCTTGGGCTGAATACGAAATTGTCGGCCAAAGAACGTCATGCAGTTCTGTACACGATTGAGCAGGGCCTTATGCCAAAGACCACCGGGAAGGAATACGAGTGGGAGGTCGCACTGGCTACTGCCGATCCGCTTAC
>JASIJX010000442.1 GCA_030049955.1 Acidobacteriaceae bacterium | reverse complement strand
GGCCAATACACCACCCCACGGCTACCGCTCCGCCGTCGCCTACGACTCCGCAACAAAAACCTGGATCACCGTAGGCCCCAACGGCACCGACATCTCCACCGACGATGGCCGCAACTGGAGCGCAGTGCATCCCGACGCTTCACTGCACGAAGCTCCCGATGCCGACCACAACTGGAATGCGCTCTCGCTGCCCTTCGTAGTCGGCCCGCATGGCCGCATCGGCAAGCTCGACCCGGCTGCGCTCAAGGCGGCGGAAAAAGGCAATTGAGCCACGGACGCGGCCATACCGCTTCCCGAAGGGAAGCGACGAAAGTAGCCCAGGGTAGAGTCGGCGGCGAAGCCGCAGACGGGAACCCTGGGAGACCACCACAAAAACCCGCCCGCGCCCCGAAGGGCCGCGGCGAAACCGTCTCTGCCGGCCGTCAACCCCTCCCTTGCCCGTACCGGCCCTCACCCGGCACAAAATACGGCATTTATTCGCCTCCCAAACTTTGCCGGAAATTTCGGTTCATCTTGGTACCCTGAAAGGGCCTGGGATCGGCTTTGCAAAAAGCCACATCGCACCCGGCAGCAAGAGCCACGTAAACTCCGAAACCGCTTCAGTCTCGCGGGTAACTGGCTGATTCTAAAACGGCTGATGACAAAGCCTTTGGGATCAGATAGATGCCGCCGGAAGGCAGGCATAACCCCTTTCTATTCAAATACATCCCCTCAGATGAGGGGGTGGGGGGACTACTGAACCCGTGGCCGCGCCGGCCGCTTCACGGGCTGGCCGGTTTCGGTCCAGAGAAAGGTCAACTGGTCGGCATCGTCCTGAATCTGCTGATCGGTGCCGACGCCGGCCGAATGGCCGCCTGCAAGGCTATAGTGCAACAGGATGGGCCGGCCGCTGGATGACGCGGCCTGCAAGAGAGCCGTCATCTTGCGCGCGTGCAGCGGGTCGACTCTTGTGTCGGAAGACCCGGTAAAAAACAGCACTGCCGGATACGCTGTGTCCTTTTTGACATTTTGATAGGGCGAGTACTTGAGCAAATACGCAGCCTGTTTGTCGTCGTCCGATGAGCCGTACTCGGTGGTCCAGTGCGCGCCCTGCTCAAACTTCTGGTAGCGCATCATGTCGAGCAGTGGATAGCCGCAGACCACGGCGGAAAATAATTCCGGGCGCTGGGTGATGGCTGCGCCCATCAACAATCCACCGTTCGACCGGCCAGTGATGGCGAAGTGCGCGGGCGAAGTGTACTTGTTCTGGATGAGGTATTCGGCCGCGGCAAAGAAATCGTCAAAGACGTTCTGCTTGTGCTCGAACATGCCGGCCTCGTGCCACTTTTCGCCGTACTCGCCGCCGCCGCGCAAGTTGGGTAGCGCAAACCATCCGCCCTGCTCAAGCCACCATGCCCATTGCGGGCTCCACATCGGCGTGTAGCTCACGTCAAAGCCGCCGTAGCCGGTCATCAGCAGCCGCTCGGTGCCGTCCTGCTTCAATCCCTTTTTGCCGGCGATGAACATCGGCACCTTTGTGCCATCCTTCGACGTGTAGAAGACCTGCTTCAGCTCGTACTGGTTTTCGTCGAATGGAACCTTGGCCTGCGCGAACAGGTCGCGTTTGCCCGTGGCCGTGTCGATGCGAAAGATGGTCGGCGGCAGGATGAAGGATTGGAAGCTGAAGAAACCATATCGATCGGTAGTCCGGCCGGTCATGCCGCTCGAGGTGCCAATCACGGGATAGTCGATCTTTCCCTCCGGCTTGCCTTCGAGCGTGTAGACGGTGGTTTCGGTTTTCACGTCGTGCAGCCGGTCGACGTAGAGCTTGTGGCCCACGATCGAGAAGTTGTCGATCACGTCAGCGCCTTCGGGGATCACTTTGTCCCACGCTTCGGGCATCACGCCGGGATAGGCTTTGTAGATTGCGCCGTTCGGGGCCTTGTAGTCGGTTTTTACATACCAGGAACCGCGATCATAGACGGCTGAAAAACGAGACTCGATGCCCCAGGTGAGGATGTCGAAGTACGAATTCGGTTTGGTCAGATCCTTGTAGACGATGTCCACACGCCGCGCGGGCACGCCGCGGTCGATTTCGACGACGAGGTAATGGCCATCGTCGGTGACGGAGGCAAAGAACAGGTCGATGGGGCCAAGTTCTTCGCCGCGGAACTCGCGGCCGAACAGCAGTGGATCGCGCGAAAGGCGCTCGCCAAAAGTGTGCTGGTAAAGCAGCGTGCCTTTCTGGTCGGTGCGCGTGTAGTAAACGCCCGTGCCGTCTGGAGTGAAGGAGACGGAGTAATAAACGGCCGCAGGAAACACATCGAAGAGCGTCTTGCCGGTCTTCACGTTGTAGAAGTGAACGCTGGTTTCATCGGCGCCGCCCTCGCGCACCATGTAAGCAAGCGTCGACCCGTCGCGCGCAACGTCGACAAGCTCGACCGAGGTATTGGGATCGCGGCTGAACTGCGCCGGATCGATCAGTCGCTTATCCTTGCCCGTCCAGCCCTGACGCATGTAAATGGAAAACTGTCCCTCGCCGGCAAGGCGCTTTTCGAAAAAGTACGTGTCGCCGCGTTCTGTCGGGATCGACCACTCGGTGACATTGACCAGCGGGTCGAGATCATCGGCCACCTGCGGGCGGATGCGCGCGTGCTCCATGTAGCGCGCGGTGTAAGCGTTCTGATCGTCGATAAAGGCCTTGGTCTCCGGGCTCTGTGCGTCTTCAAGCCAACGGTAGCTGTCGGTGACCTTCAGGTTGCCGTAGGTGTCGGTCACGGGCGTGGTCTGCGCATCGGGCGGCGGTGGAAGCGTGAAGCCGCCGCGGCTGTGAATCGTTTGCGCCGTAAGACAAGTGGTGACGAGGCTCAGCGCAACTGCCAGGGAAATGTTCCGCTGCATGCAGTTCCCTCCGGAGAACAACAGGATACGCGGACGGTTGGGGAAAAGACTGCATGCCGCTTGCGGATGAGCGAAAAGGCGGGCGGAGCGCAACTCCACCCGATCGTTATTTGACTTCCTGGTCCCAGTTCTGGAGCACGCGCTTGAATTCCAGCATGAAGCGGCAGGCGTCGGCGCCGTCGATAAGCCGGTGGTCGAAGCCCAGCGTGTAGTGTTGCATGGAGCGGATGGCGATGGTGTCGTTGCCTTCGGCA
>JASIJX010000441.1 GCA_030049955.1 Acidobacteriaceae bacterium | reverse complement strand
CTGCGCACGGAGACGTCAGGATTGCGCTGCAGCTTGATGGACTCGGTCTCCCAATCCTGAAAGAGCAGGAAGTTGAAGCGGCGCACCTTATACGGGCAGTTGTTAGAGCAGTAGCGCGTGCCGATGCAGCGGTTGTAAACCATGTCGTTCAGGCCGTCGACGGAATGATTGGTGGCCTGAACCGGGCACACCAGTTCGCAGGGCGCGTTTTCACACTGCATGCAGGGCACGGGCTGGTAGTGCGCGCGCGGGTTATCGAGATCGCCTTCGTAATAGGCATCAATGCGCAGCCAGTGCATGGCGCGATGGTTAAGCACCTGCTCCTTGCCGACGACGGGTATATTATTTTCCGCCTGGCAGGCGACTACGCAGGCATTGCAGTTGACGCAACGAGTGAGATCGATCGACATGCCCCAGGAGTGACCGGTGTAGTACCACTGCGGATAAAGCGACTCGCCTTGGTGCGGCGTTTCCGTCTGCTTCTTCACAAAATCCGGATCGCTGCGGTACTGGTCGACGCCAGCCGATATGACGATGGTGCGGCCCTCCATGTCCTGCTCCATCTGCGTCGTAGCAAGCTGGAACTTGTTGCCAAGATTCGTGAGCGTGAGGCCGGAACCGGCACCCATAGCATCGCTGGTGCGAATCTGATACGCGTTGAAACCCGCTCCATTACCGGCACGGCCGGAGCGCGTGTGACCCCAGCCGAGATGCACCGTGACGGAGTTGTCGGGCTGGCCGGGCAAAATCCAGGCGCTTCCCTCGACGCTGCGGCCCCGATAGTTGAGACACACAAGCTGCTGCGCGCCGATTCCCAGCCTTTTCGCCGTTGCGGGACTTAGATAAACGGCGTTGTCCCAGGTGAGTTTGGTCATGGGCTGCGGCAGCTCCTGCAACCACGTGTTGTTGGCGAAACGGCCGTCGAACAGGTACACGTCCGGACGGAAGACAATTTCCAGGTCCTGCGCCGGCTGCGGCGCGCGCAGCGATTGCGTCCAGTTTGCGTTGAGCGAAGGCTTGATTTCCGGCAGCGCGGAGCCGGTGACCAGTCCATCGCAGACCGATTTGCGCCACCACGCTTCAAAGTCCGTTGCGCCGGAGTGTGCCTGCCAGTACGCCCGCACGATGTCGTAGGCTCGACGGCCGGGCGGGCCGAGGATGACATCGAGCACTTCGATTTGCGACCGCGAATCATACAGCGGATCGATGAGCGGCTGGAGGATCGAGACCGTGCCGTCGAATGCGCACGCATCGCCCCATGTCTCGAGAAAATGCGACTCGGGAACCTGCCAGGCACACCAATCTGATGTTTCGTCGCTAATTGGGCTCACGTGGACTGAGGTCTTCGCGCGGCGTAGCAGTGCAGGAAAGCCGAGATCGGCCGGTGCGTCGTAGACGGGGTTACCGCCGAGGATAAGAAGCAGTTCGACTGCGCCGCTATTCAGCGCTGCGGCAAGCTCGCGGATGGAAGCAACCTGGTCAACAGACGCTACTTCGAGCGGATTGGTGAAGACTACGGTGCTCTCTAAGTTGCCGAGCGCGTGGTTGATGGCGTGCGTCAGCGCGTGAACGGTCGGCGATTGATGGATGCCAGGAATGACAATCGATGCGCTTTTGTGCGCGAGAAGATCCTGCGTTACGGCGCGAAGGAATGCAGAGTTGGCCGATGCGCCCTGCGCTGTACCGGGCAAAGCGCCAAGACTCACTGCCACATTGCGCGTGAAACTTTCTATGTCGGCGTAGCGCAGTGGCAGGCGATGATCGGCTTTGCCTCCGGTTGCGGTGAGCGTGCTCTCCACCATGTACAGGCGGTTCATGTCGAGGCGGTCGCCGCGTACGCGGCGCGCGGCAAAATCGTTGGCGTAGCGCGTGGAGGGCTCGCCGCAGGCAAGAAAGTCAGCGTCAAGCGCGAGGATGACATCGGCGCAGTCGAACCTATAGATCGTATTGAGCGGCCGGCCAAAGACAATTTTCGCTGCAGACTGCGCGGAGTGCGAACCAGCGGGCTCGTACTGGTACCACTTTGCATTGTGCAGAGCCTTTTGGACACTCTGCAATTGCGCGCCCAGCGTTGGCGATGTGACAGCGCCCGTGAGGATGTGCAGCCCGCTGCCCTGCTTTGCCTGGATGGGTGCGAGTGCGATGGCCATTGCCTCGCGGAAATCATCCCAGCTTTGCAGCTCATTTAGGTGTGAGATGGCCTGCACGCGGTCGGGATCGTAGAGATCGAGGACGGAGGCTTGCGAATGGACGGAGGTTGCGCCAAGGCTGGCCGGGTGTGCAGGATTCCCCTCGACCTTCGTCGGCCGGCCCATGTGGCTCTCCACGATAACGCCCTGCGCCAATCCTGCAACCGGAACCGCTGTGGCGTAGAACTGCGGGCGGCCGGGGATCAGATTTTCCGGCGGATTGACGTATGGCATGATGCGCTCGGTGGGCTGCCGCGTGCAGCCGGTTACGCCGGCAATTGCAAACGAAGCGGCGGCCAGTTCGAGAAAGCGCCTGCGGCTCACCTCGTTGAGCGGAGCCATCTCGCTGTCACACTTGTCATCTTCTGCGGCGCTGATTCCGGCGTACTCTTCGGCGGTTCGCCACAGCCGTTGACCGGCATGGCGGCCGAGCGCGCTCAACGGCACAAAGTTCTTCGGCATTGAGTGAGTGCTCATCGGTGACAGGTAGAGCAACTGGTTAGCCGCTGCACGTGATAGGCGCGGACGAGCTTTGCGCCCAGCGCGAGCTGATTTTCGGGCGGCGTATATTCCATATCAAAGACGCGGTCGCGCGGACGGATATACCGCTCCGGGTGGCGATGGCAATCAAGGCACCATTGCATCTCCAGCGAATTGGCCTGCCAGGTGAGCGGCATGCGATCAACTCGGCCGTGGCAGGTTTCGCAGCCAATGCCCTTATGCACGTGGATGGCGTGGTTGAAGTAGACGTAATCGGGCAGGTCGTGCACGCGAATCCAGGCGATCGACCGGCCGGTACGGTAGCTGTCGCGCACCGGTTCGAGCACCGGCGCCACGGCCCACATCTCCGAGTGACAGTTCATGCAGGTCTTAGTAGGCGGAATACCGGCGAACGAAGACTCCTCGACGGAGGTATGGCAGTAGCGGCAATCGATGCCGAGGCCGCCGACGTGATGTGCGTGGCTAAAAGGAACCGGCTGGTTGCGCGGAACGTCCTGCATCATTTCATACGGTGAGCGCACTACCAGAAAGCCGACCCAGAAGATGAAAGCGATGGCGGCGACAATGCCCAGCAATACCAGGCGGATGATCGAATTAGCGGTCCGGGAAAAGAATTGCGGCATGCTCTCTGGGGCGATGAAACGGGGCCACGCACGAAAGCGTGCTTGCGCTTTTCGACCTTAGTTGGTTGTCGTCAGGAAGCGATTGCGACTTCGTGCAAGCGATTGGTTGAGTACCAGAACGCTGATTGTGCAGGTTAGTGTCGAACCCGCAGCAATGGTGAAGCAAGAACCCTGAAATTCGCGGTAAAAAAAGAGAGTGCAGCAAGGGCCGGGACGGTCTTTTCCCCAAACAGTTGCTTAGATACCCAACGTGGCGGAATGGTTTTCCGCGACGAGCGAGCGATGAGCGCCAGCACGCCGTGAAAAAACGATGTTACGGCTGCGGTTCCACAACGACATAATGCGTCGTACCGTCACGATTCACCAGCAGAAGCACAGGCTGATTCGCAAGCCCGGCCACAGCGCCGTGATAGTCACCGACGTTGTGCACGGGCTTGTGATTTACTTCTTCAATCACGTCGCCCTGTTGTATGCCGGCCACAGCGGCGAGCTGCTTGGGTCCACATTGGCGATAACAACGCCCGCGATTCCGGCGTTCAGGCCGAGCTGCCGGCGGAGGTCCGCATTTAGATCCTGCACCTGTATGCCGCTAAGCGCCGCACCGGCGCCGGGCGTCGGGTGGCCTGTCTGGCCGTTTTCAGGATATTCGCCAAGCGTGACGTTAACGTCCTGCGTTTTGCCATTGCGATAAATCTGCAGGTGGGCCACGGAGCCGGGCTGCATCTCGGAGACGCGCAGACTTAGGTCGTCGGGACTGGTGATCGGCGTTCCGTTGAGTTGGAACACGATATCTCCCCGCTGAAGCCCTGCTTTGGCTGCCGGCCCGTTGGGCGTCACATCGCCGACCAGTGCGCCGCCGCCTTGCTGCAGGCCAAAGGCCTTGGCCATATCGGGATCGACCGCCTGAATGGAAACGCCCAAGTAGCCGCGCACCACTTTCCCGTGTTCAACGATCTGGTCCATGATGTCGTGCGCCAGGTTGATGGGAATCGCGAAGCCCACGCCCTCATTTCCGCCACCGCCCGACAGAATTGCTGTATTGATGCCGATCAAATCGCCGCGCACATCAATGAGAGCGCCACCGGAGTTGCCGGGATTGATGGCCGCATCGGTTTGAATGAAGTCCTCGTAGTGCTCGATGGCGCCGCCAAGGGCGCGGCCAGTGGCGCTCACGATACCCATGGTCGCGGTTTCTCCGATGCCGAATGGGTCGCCGATAGCGAAAACCAGGTCGCCGACTTTGAGCTTTGACGCATCACCGAAGGTGAGCGTGGACAAACCGCTGGCGTCAATCTTGATGACGGCAACGTCGGTGCGCGCGTCTGTGCCGATGACCTTGGCGTGATACTTGCGCCGGTTCTGGGTGAACACCTCCACGTCCGAGGCGCCGGCAACGACGTGATTATTGGTCAGGATGTAACCGTCGGAATTGACGATGACGCCCGAACCGAGGCTGGTTTCGCGCTCCTTCTGCGGCTGCTGCTCTTCCGGGTTCGACTGGCCTTGATTGCCAAAGAACTGGCGGAAAAACGGATCCATGAAAAGGTTTGGGGCCTGTTGCTGCTTCACGACCTTAGTCGAGGAAATATTGACGACGGCCGGCAGCGCCGGCCCGATAACCGATGCGAAGCCATCGCGAAATGCCCCGAGCGTAACCGGCGCCGCGTTTTGCTGGGTGTTGATCGCGACCCGCGCCGCGGCATTAATCGGGTAACCCGGCACGCGAATCACGCCGGTGCGAAGCAGCCCGCCGACGACGAGCACAAGGAAGATCAAAACGAGCAACCAATAGGGGAAATGCCGGCGCGATTCTGACATCGCTTGCTCCTTCCTCAGAACGACTTTCCGCCGCGGCCCTGGACCGCAAGTTAAGCGGCGAGAGAGCGCAGGCCGGTGAGATAGTGAAGAATGTCTTCACGCGTAAGCATTCCCACCACGCCGTTGCCTTCGACAACCGGGAGTTGGTTGACGCCGTCGCGGCCCATCTTCTCGAGCGCAGTCCAGAGCACTGCATTGGGCTGCGTAGTGATCAGCCGCTGGAACGGAATCATTACCTGCGCGGCGGAGGTTTCCCGCCAAGCGGAGCGCGGGACTTCGCGGGCAGCGTGGAGCGTAATCAGCCCGGCAGGTGCGCCACCGGTTGTGACAATCGCTGAGCGCAAGCCGGAAGGGAGCAGAGCGTGATTCAGCAGATCGTCCAGCGTGGTTTCACTCGGCACCGCGAGAAAATTGCGCTGCATGGCATCGAAGACGTGATGGCCGCCGAGCAGCATGCGAAGCGACTCCTGCTGCAGGTAGCTGCCGGCTGCGCTCTCCAGGAACCAGCCGATGATTGCAATCCAGATTCCGCCGCCCAGGTTGCCGGTAAGCGCCTGCCACACGCCCCAGAAGATGAGAAAAAAACCGACGAAACGGCCAGCAAGGCCGGCGGCGATCGTGGCACGGTGATAATTGCCTGTGGCGCGCCACACCGCCGCGCGGAAGACGCGGCCGCCATCGAGCGGAAAACCGGGAACAAGATTGAAAAGAGCCAGGATAAGGTTGAGCCACGCCAGGTATTGGGCGAGCGCCTGCGCGGGTTGCGCGGCGAGCAGCGGTTCGATCTCCCAGAAAAACGCAGCCAGCGCCAGGCTGGTGACGGGGCCGATCACTGCGATCCAGAACTCGGCCGCGGGGCCGGGCGGTTCTTCGGCAATCTGCGAAACGCCGCCGAACAGGAACAGCGTGATGCGGGGGACATCAATCCCGTAATGCCGGGCGACGAGCGAGTGCGCAAGCTCATGCACAAGCACACTGACAAAAAGCAGCACGGCCGTGATAAAGCCCACCAGCCAGTATTCGCCGGCCGACCAACCGTGATATTCAGCGGGAAAGTAGCTGACCGCAAGCATCCACGTGAGCAGCCCGACGATGAGGAACCAGGAGTAGTCCAGGTCAATAGAGATGCCAAAGAGTCGGCCTATGGGAATGCCATGCCGAGACATACGGTCCCTCATGCAACGGTTAGATGTGCTCCCACAGCCTGCTGGTTAGACCGCACTGCCGCTTTCAGGCCAGCCTGCATTGATGCGCCGAAACGCGCGCACGCCATTGCCTTCGCCGCAAAGCTCTTTACTCCAGCGAAGATGAGCTACTTTGACGCTGCTGAGAGCGCGCGGGCGCGGGCGTAGCTCGAGATTTAGATCGAGACGCTCGAGAGCTCGCCCACGCCTGCCGCACTGCGCACTGGACTAGATCGTTTTTCCGTTCGCCTCGGAAAGTGTGGCATCGGCTGCGGCTCGGCTCCATCCCACGCGGCAGTCCTTCACGCCGTCCAGCGCGAACGCTCCTGCTTCCGGACGCGGAGCGGTGATGGCGAAAAAGTCGACGCGCTCCACGCCGGTGAGATAGAACGGCGGCCGTGCGTCAGGCGCTGCGTTGGCAATCTCCACGTGGCTCATCTCCAGGTTGCGCACATGCCGCAGGAAGAATCCGGACGACGGAGTGGGGCCGAACATCGACGGCTCCGGATACTTGCTCTCAAGCTCCTGTGGCCTGATCTGCGCATCGGCGGCCGTGCCTCCGCCGGCCGTTTCAATATAGATGTTCGAAAGCTTCACATCTTCGATGGGATAGCCAGGAATGCCGCTGAGAATCGAGCTGAAGCGCTGCGGCGCGTTGTGGCAAACCAGGTTGTCGATGAGCACGCGCTTCATGGTGCCCACTTTTGTGCTCTCTTTGGGGCCGCGTAGCCGTGCGCCCAGGCGCATAAAGATGGGCCCCGAGTTGTAGAGATCGCGCATCGAAGTGTTGGTGATGGTGAGGTCTTCGAGCAGCGCGCCATCCACTGACTCGAGCGCATAGCCAAGGCAGCCGTCGAAGACGCAGTTCGAGATCGTCACATTGATGAAGCCGCCGTTCGATTCAGTGCCGCACTTGATGCGACCGGTGCGGCCGACGTGCTGCGCATCGGGCGCAAATTTCTTAAAGCTGCCGTCGAGCACCGATCCTAGTTCAAAGTTGCCAGTTACCCAGCAGTTAGTGATGGTCAGGTTCCTGGTAGGCCGGGCGTAGCCAAGCGCAAAGCTCGACTTGGGACAGATACCGTCGTCCCAGGGAGAATTTACGGTGCAGTTGGAGACGCGCACGTTCTGGCAGCAGTCGATGTCCATGCCGTCGCGGTCGGTGTCAATCTTGAGATTATCGATGGTGAGGTTGTCGACCCCCGTAAGCAGAAGCCCAAAGTGGCCGCCCTTGAGGATGGAGAAGTCGCGGAGCAGGACGTTTCGGCAGTTCTTAAGCGCGATGGCCTTGTTGCCGACGCCGGGCTGCTCGGCGACATAGATGGGGTAGTTCCCGCGGGCATTGCGGTTGGCGCCAAAGCTCAAGCCTCGGCCGTAGATGAGACCCGGTCCGGTAACGCTCAGGTCATGCAGATCTTCGCCCCAGATGAGCGAATTGTGCCAATGGTTGTGGCCGAAATCCTGATAAGGCTCCCAGGGCGCGTTCGGCTCTGCGGCGTCGTAGGTACCGCCGTTGTAGCCAGTCTGATCGCCCGGCTTGGGCGAGTCGGCTGCCACAATCGCCGCTCCCTGGTCGAGGTGCAGGCCCACGTTGCTCTTGAGGTGAATGGAAAAACAGAGATATGTCCCGGCCGGAAACAGGACCGTTCCCCCGCCCGCACTGGCCGCAGCGTCAATGGCGCGATTGACGGCCGGCGTATCGACGGTTTTGCCATCGCCCGTGGCGCCATACGAGCGCACATTGAAGACGCCAAAGGCGCCGGCTGCTCCGGATTTTGGGGTCGACGCCGCAAGGGTGACCGAAGAGACGAGAGGAAGCGCGGCAGCGGCCGCGCCAAAACTGCCTATGCGCAGCAGACTGCGCCGTCCATCATTGAAGGCAGAGCTGAAACCGGTCATTGAGATTTTCCCTCCTGGAAAATAAAGCGTGGGAAAGCAATAAACATCATAGCGTGGTATGACCACAGGCAGGTATGATTTCATCCGTGGTTCACTTCCGGGAAATCATTTCCTGGAGTTTATTTCATCGTTCGGAGGACTGC
>JASIJX010000440.1 GCA_030049955.1 Acidobacteriaceae bacterium | reverse complement strand
GACCTCCGACACTATGCGTCCGGGCTGGTTTGTCTTACCGGAGGTGACGAGGGGCCACTTGCCGCGGCACTTACACGTGATGGCGAAGCTGCTGGACGTGAGACTGTCGAACAACTGGTTCGCATCTTCGGCCGAGAGAACGTCTACGTTGAACTCCAACGCCACCAGGAGCGGGAGGAAGAATGGCGCAACCAGGCGGCCATTCGCATTGCGCGCACTCTGCACCTGCCGGTAATGGCGACTAACGGCGTCCGCTATGCAGTTGCATACGACCGTGAGATTCAGGATCTCTTTACGGCCATCCGTCATGGCGTTGAGCTAGATCAGGCTGGCCGGCTGCTCGCAGTCAACAGTCGGCGCTATCTGCGCACAGCGCGGGAAATGGTTGAGCTATTCCGTGACGTGCTTGGCGCGGTTGAAAACACAGTCGATCTTTCATCACGGCTCGGTTTTCAGCTCGGCGATCTTGGCTATGAGTTTCCACGCTATCCAGTGCCGGATGGAGAAACGATGGACAGTTTTCTCCGCAGACGTGTCATGGAAGGCGTGGCGCGCCGCTATGGACCCAAGAACGACCACGACCTGATGGAAAGAGCGAAGAAGCAGGTGGAGCGTGAACTGACGTTGATTGCCAAGCTAGGCTTCGCCGGATATTTCCTGATCGTCTGGGACATCATTCGCTTCTGTAAGCAAAACGACATCCTCGTGCAAGGACGCGGCAGCGCGGCCAATTCCGTAGTCTGCTACTGCCTCGAAATTACCGCCATCGATCCCGTTGGAATGGATCTGCTCTTCGAGCGGTTTCTGTCGGAGAGCCGCAAGGAATGGCCGGACATCGATCTCGATCTTCCCTCCGAAAGCAAACGCGAGCAGGCCATCCAGTATGTGTATCAGCGATACGGTGAACTCGGCGCTGCAATGACGGCGAATGTCATTACCTATCGCGGCAAGTCCGCAGCCCGTGAAACAGGCAAGGCACTCGGCTTCGACGAGGACACTCTGGCCCGACTGTCGAGCCTAGTTGGTCAATGGGAGTGGCGCGGCCAAACCGATACGATGGCGCATTCTTTTCAGCATGCCGGCTTCGACATTCGTCATCCGCGCATCGCTAAATATCTCGAATTGTCGATGCGGATTCAGGACTTACCGCGCCACCTCGGACAGCACTCGGGCGGTATGGTCATTTGCCAAGGCCAGTTGAACAAGGTAGTTCCGCTCGAACGCGCCTCGATGCCGGGCCGCACCGTCGTTCAGTGGGACAAGGAAGACTGCGCCGATCTCGGCATCATCAAGGTGGACCTGCTCGGTCTGGGTATGATGGCCGTTCTCCATGATTGCCTGGAATTGATCCCGCAGCATTACGGCGAAAAAGTCGATCTCGCGCAACTACCCGAGGACGATGAAATCTATCGTGTTCTCCAGAAAGCCGACACCGTCGGCCTGTTTCAGGTGGAGAGCCGTGCCCAGATGGCCTCGCTACCGCGCAACCACCCTGAGCGGTTCTATGATTTGGTCGTGCAGGTTGCGATCATCCGACCGGGTCCCATTGTCGGCCAGATGATGCACCCCTACATGCGGCGGCGACAGAAGAAAGAGGCTGTGACGTACCCGCATCCGTTGCTCGAACCCGTCCTCAAGCGCACGCTTGGTGTTCCGCTCTTTCAGGAGCAGTTGTTAAGAATGGCGATGGTCGTCGCCAACTTCTCAGGTGCCGAAGCTGATGAGCTGCGCCGCGCCGTTGGGATGCGCCGCTCCTGGGAACGGATGCAGAACCTCGAAGGTAAGCTCCGCGCTGGCATGACCGCCAACAGCATCGACGCGAAGACCCAGGACACCATCATTCAAAACATCAGCTCGTTTGCGCTCTATGGCTTCCCTGAATCCCACGCTGCCAGCTTCGCGCTCATCGCCTATGCGTCGGCCTATTTCAAGGTTAAGTACCTTGCGGCTTTCACTGTGGCGATTCTCAACAATCAACCTATGGGTTTCTACAGTCCGGCGGTCTTGGTCAAGGACGCACAGCGGCACGGCCTGCGCGTGAAGCCCATTGACGTTCAGATTTCGGACTGGCCATGCACGGTCGAGCATGAGAGCGACGGAACACTCTCACTGCGCATCGGTCTCGGCTACGCGAAGAGCCTTACTAAGCAATCTGCGAAATTTCTGGTGGATTCGCGCCGAGATTTCGGGCCTTTCCGCTCGGTGGAAGACCTTGCCCAGCGTGTACCCTTGCTAAACCGGAGAGAACTCATGCGACTTGCCCAGATCGGCGCTCTTAATCAACTCGACGGTATCGGCCATCGCCGCGATGCGCTCTGGCAGATCGAACGCGCCGGCAAGATGGAGGGGCCGCTGCTTCGGAATGGGGAATCGCTGCGCGAAGAGTCAGACGCACATCCCTTGCGGCAGATGAATGTAGAGGAACGCCTGGTTGCCGACTACACAGGAACAGGCCTCACGGTCGGCAAGCACCCGATGCACTACCGGAGAGCGGAATTGCGCCGTAGCAATATCCTGTCCGCTGAGGAATTACGAACCCATCGCGATGGAGAGTTTGTCCGCGTGGCTGGCTGCGTCATCGCGCGGCAGAGGCCGGGTACAGCCAAGGGATTCATCTTCATCTCCATGGAGGACGAGACGGGCATCGCCAATGTAATCGTCACGCCTGATCTCTATGACCGTGATCGGCTGGTGGTGACACGTAGCAGGTTTCTTCTCGTCGAGGGTCCGCTTCAAAATCAGGACAATGTAATTCACGTAAAGGC
>JASIJX010000439.1 GCA_030049955.1 Acidobacteriaceae bacterium | reverse complement strand
GATCCGTTTGGAGGCGGCAAAACCGTTATCCGCGGTGGTATGGAATTGGCGTACGACCTGGCCAATTACTACACCACGAATCGCGTCCACCAGAACCCGCCATTCGCCACCGATAGCAGTCCCAGTGTCACAGGCCCTGTGTGCTTCAGCGAGCCATGGCTCACCGGCGGCACCAGCGGATACGGCTGCGCACAGGTAGGCGCTACCAACACCAGCCCGTATCCGCAGCCGGAGATTCCCACCGCTACCAACGCCGTGTTTCCCGCACAGGGGCAGTTCATTGTGTTGCCTGCACAGTTTCACGTTGCCGACACGCTGCAGTGGACGCTCAGCGTGCAGCACCAATTCCCGCGCGGTTGGCAGGCCCAGATCGATTACATCGGGAACAGAACCCGTAACATGCCGATTGGTATCGCCTTCGATCAGGCGGTCTACACGCCGGGTACCTGGGGGGCGAACGCGACGGGTTGCGGCCCGGTCATTACCACTGGCCCTGCTGCAGTCGCTGCCGGGACCACCAGTCCGAAGGCTGGTTCGAATTGCTCCACCACCGCCAACCAGCAGGCGCGCTTCATCCTGACTGAGGCCAGCCCGGCTCAAGGTAACCTCTACGACGGCGGCAGCAATTCGGCTCTTATTAATGACACCGCGTGGGCTAACTATAACGGCATGGTGGCGACGATTCAGCATCGCCTGTCGTCCACTTTCAGCCTGCTGTCGAACTACACGTGGTCCAAGTGCCTCAACGTCTACGACGCGCAAGGGGACCAGGGCGGCAATGGCCCCATGAGCCCGTACAACATCGGTTTGGATTACGGGCGCTGCGGCTCTGATTTTCGCAACCTCTTCAACACGTCGATGGTCGTTACCAGCAGATTCCAGTCGCTTCACGGATTGGCAGGCTACATGGCTAACAACTGGGAGCTGGCGCCGCTTTTCCACGTCCAGAGCGGTGGTCCGATCAATGTGACGAGCGGCTCGGATATCTCACTGACCGACATTGGGAACGACCGTCCCAATATAGTGCCCGGCGTCAATCCCATCCATGAAGTGAAGATCCAGGGCGGGACTGTGAGTACGACACAGGCGAACAGGGGATACCTCAACCCTGCGGCATTCTGCTCGAACCAATCGACGTGCCCCGATCCGGTTGCCCCGGGAACCTACGGGAACCTGGCCAGGAATGCCATCAACGGACCGGTGTTCTTTCAGTTCGATGCGCAGCTCTCGCGCCTCTGGCCGATCGCCGGGGAACGTTGGAAATTAGACACGCGCCTTGAGGCCTTCAATGTACTCAACCATCCCAATTTCGCCAACCCAGGCGCAGCAAGCGGGGCATTCAATTCGACCGCCAGCAATCCGGGCGGTAGCACCTTCGGCACCATCACCTCAACAGCCGGCGGTACGAGCCTCGCGAACATTCCGGCTTTGACCGCCAGAGTCTTCCAGGGCTCGGTCAAGATCATCTTTTAGGCAGCCGGAATCCACAACCGTCGGGGCGTCCTGAAAATTGGACGCCCCGTTCTTCTTTTAGCGCACGCGGGTTCTTCGTGCGGCTGGGTCGAAATCCCTACCAATGCTGCTAGATAGCGCGCTGCCGGGTCTGACCACTGCGCCCAAAGCAGTGGTGGGCGCTGCTGCGCTTCAGGAGAAGATTTTAGCTGTTGACAATCATCATTGCCCTGTACGAGACTGGATGCGCTTTAAAAGTGGTCAGACCACATCTGGAAAATGTAACGTGCGGGTTCGCCTCGGATCTATACAGGCGGCCGAGCGCGTGATCGGCTTTTTGCGGGAGGCGTTTCATCATGCAACGATCGATACTTCAGGGGCGGGATGTCGCTGCTCCAACGTTCCTTGTCGTTTCTATCTTGTTCGTGTTCTTTTGCTTGAGCGGCGCGATTCGTCCGCTGCAAGCGCAGGAGTTTCGTGCAACCATCAGCGGAACTGTCACCGATTCCACTGGAGCCGTAGTATCCGGCGCCAAAATCGCCGTGCATGAAGCCAGTACCGGCGCGGTGAGCCAAACGGTCAGCGATGCCGCCGGCCAATACGTCGTGCCCTTTCTGCTGCCTGGAAGTTACTCGATTACGGTGACAGCCAGCGGGTTTGAAAACCTGACCCGCAACGGCATTACGCTTCAGGCGCAGGGACATCCAATCATCGATCTGGTCCTCAAAGTGGGCGCAAGCAGTGCCACGGTCACGGTGACTGGCGAAGCGCCGATGTTGAGTCAGTCCAGTGCCACTATCAGCGACGTTATTTCCACCTCGTCGGTCGCTGACCTGCCGCTCAATGGCCGCGCGCCTATGATGCTGGCAGAACTGTCTGTCGGAGTAGAGACGGAAGCTGCTCCGCAAATCTCGCATCCCTTCGACAACAACAACATGAACTCGTTCAGCATCGGCGGAACGCCGCTGCAATCGAGCGAAGTTCTAATGGACGGCTCGCCCGACGAGACCATGCTGGGATCGCTGGCCTTCAGCCCCACGCAGGATTCAGTGTCGGAAGTTACAGTGCAGCCCTTCGCGACCGATGCCTCCTTCGGACACACCATCGGCGGCGTCATGAACCAGATCACCAAAAGCGGTACCAATGCGCTGCACGGCACCGCCTACGAGTTCAGCCAGATTCCCGACCTCTACGCCAACTCGTACTTCAACGACCGGTCCCATACACCCATTCCGAACACGCACTATAACCAGTACGGTCTTAGCGCCGGCGGCCCGCTCATGATTCCCAAAGTCCTGAATGGCAAGAATAAGCTGTTCTGGTTCTTTGCCTGGGAAGTCCTCGACGACAAGCAGCCTGCGACGACCGAGACCACCGTGCCCACCGACGCCGAACGACAGGGCGACTTTTCGTCGCTCCTGGCTCTGGGCTCGAGTTATCAGCTCTATGAGCCGATGACCGGCACCTACTCGGGCGGCAAGGTGAACAACCGCACGGCCGTTCCCAACAATTGTCTGACCAACCAGTCCACCTATTGCTCCAGCGCTGCGAACGCCGGGTACTCCATTAATCCCATCGCGCTGAACTACCTCAAGCTTTATCCAGAGCCCAACAACACGGTGGGAGTGGGCACCGACGGAGTGGACAACTATATCAGCAATGCGCCCAGCGTCGACAAGTACAACGAAGAGTTCGGGCGGATGGACTACAACGCGAGCGCGAAGGACCACATGTTCTTCGATTTCCGCACGAATTACCGCACTCAAATCAAGGAAGATTACTTCGGCAACAGCACTAACGGCTCAACCCTGGTGCGCCAGAACTGGGGCGGCACGTTCGATAACGTCTATACCCTGAATCCCTCCACAGTCTTCGACGTACGCGCCAACTGGACCTTCTTCTACGAGGCGCATGATTCACCGGCAGCGATCTACTCGCCAACCCAGATGGGATTCAGCGGCTTGTCAAATTCCAGCCTGGCGTACGTGGAAATGCCGGTAATAAAATTCAACAGCAGCAGCTTTCAGGATTTCAACAACACAGCTTCGCCGAGTTACGACCCCACCACCAGCTACCAGTTCTTCACCGATATGCTGAAGACCATCGGCAAGCACTCGCTGAAGGTGGGTTTCGACGGCCGTCAATACCGGGAGAGAATCCGCAGTCTCGGCAGCCCTTCAGGCACATTCACGTTCGGCAACAACTGGATGACCTCGGGGTCGAGCGGCTCGGGACAGAAGTTCGGCGCGGACCTGGCCTCCTTCGAACTGGGCCTGGCGAGCACTGGAACCGACGATCTTGACCTTAATTCCGAGGCTGACTACACAAACTATTACGTCGGGACGTTCGTACAGGACGACTGGCGCGTCACGCCCCAGTTGACGCTGAATCTCGGCTTGCGCTACGACATCGATACTCCACTCGGCGAGAAATTCGGCCGTACCGTGAACGGGTTTAACCCCACAGCCACGAACACCGTGTCGGGCGCCGCGTACAACTCGGCGGACACGGCCACATCGAACGGTACCACCGTAACCATCAACCCCTCGACCTTTAATACGCTAGGCGGGTTGACCTTCCCCAGCGGGAACGGCGGCGCGCCGTTCCAGATCGCCGACAGCAAAGGCTTCCTGAGCCCGCGCATCGGCTTCGCTTACAATCCCTCCTGGTTCAATAACAGCATGGTGGTTCGCGGCGGCTTTGCCATGTTCCTGCAGCCTCCATCGCTCCTGAGCCTGGGAGCATCAGATTCTCCGTCGTCCAACGCCCTCACCTTCGCCCCTGGCTTTAGCGCGTCAACTCCCTACAACGCATCGGCCAACGGCTACTTCAATAACTGCTCCGACGGCGAAACCGCCACTGCCGCGTGCCCGGCGGGTGATGCGCCGGTCACGTTAGGCAATCCCTTTCCCGGCGGTATTGCGCAGCCGACAGGTTCCTCGGCCGGAGCCAGCACCTTCCTGGGCCAAACGATCAGCTTCTTTGCGCCGAACCAGCATGACACCTACTCCGAGCGCTGGAACCTGGGCGTACAGAAGCAGGTCAGTCCGTCTACGCTGGTCGAGGTCATTTACGTGGGCAACCACGCCGAGCACCTTGACGTCACCGAGCAGAACATCAACGCCACTGAGAAACAGTACCTCTCGACAAATCCCTACTACGACGCAAACCTGGTTACGGCTATGGGTACGGCAGTGCCTAACCCGTTTGCGGGCATGTTTCCTAAAACAGCTAGCAGCAGCTTCAATGGGGCTACAACCCAATTGCAAAACTTAGCCGTGCCCTATCCGCAGTTTGGCAATAGCGCAGTCGATGAATACAACGAGCCTATTGGCCAGTCGTGGTATCAAGCGGCAATGGCGCACGTGGAGCACCGCGCCAGCCATGGCCTGACTCTGACAGCCAATTACACCTTCTCCAAGCTGATCGAACAGGATACGCGCCTGAACGACGAGGACAACTTCCTCGAAACGCGTATCTCGCCCTTCGATCACACCCATCACTTCACCGCAGGCGCAGTCTACGAATTGCCCTTCGGTCGCGGCAAGGAATTCTCCTTCGGCGGCAACCGGCTGCTGGACGAAATCCTGGGCGGATACGTGATCAACGGCATCTACCAGTTCCAAACCGGCGCGCCCATCTACTGGTCCGGGGATATTCCGCTCCAGCCGGGCGTCACACTCCGCGATATCAAGGTCAACCCCCGCAATACCAGCACAACCACGCCGGCCATCGTCAATGCTCCGAATATCTTTGTCACCGGCAGCGGCTCCAGTTGCACGCCTGCCGCGGGGCAACCCTGCGACGGCAGCGTCTTTTTCAACGGTCAGTACAGTTTCCACTACCGGACCCTGCCGCAGACCATGTCGTGGGTGCGCCAGGACGGTTACAACAACCTCGACGCCTCGATCCTGAAGAACTTCAACTTCACAGAAGGCAGGTACTTCCAGCTTCGCTTCGAGACCTTCAACACACTCAACCATCCGATCTTCGCGGCGCCTAACCTGACGCCGACGGCCAGCAACTTCGGATACATTACTGCGACTACGGCGAACAGCCTTTCGCGCCAGATTCAGCTCGGCGGACGGATCGTGTTCTAACCGTGAACGGACTCGGGTGGGAACCTGGATTCCCGCCCGGTAACAAAAAAGCGGCCGCCCAACCAGGCGGCCCGCTTTTTTTTGTGCCCCTTTCATGGTGTCGAGAATCCAGCCGCAATACTGCTCGGCCAGCAACCATCCGCAGAAAAGTAGCTGGTATCAAAGGTCAAAGGACAGACCGAGGGGGGTGTCCAATGGGACTCGGGAACATTATTGGATCGCTATTTCAAGGCGGGAGCGAAGCGGCAGGCCAAGCCGGAGGAGAACATTCCACAATCATCGGCGCACTGATGAGCGAGCTGGAGTCTCGATCGGGCGGAATCGGGGGCCTGATGCAGATGTTCCAGCAAAAGGGGATGGGTTCGCTCGTTCAGCAATGGTCGGGTGGACAAACACAGGCTGCCAACCCGTCCGAGATGGAAAACGGATTTGAGGGCAGCGGAATTAGGGAAGGAATTGCGCAGAAAACCGGATTGCCGGGATCTTCAATAAGTTCTGTACTGGCAATGGCAATGCCGCTGCTGGTTCATCACGTAGTTTCGAATGGGCACGTGACCGCCGACGGCGAATCCACCGGCAAGGAAGTGAACAGCGGTGATATGGTGCGCTCGGTTATGGAGCGGATGACTGGGTCGAGCGGGCAGGTTTCGGATCAAGACCGCTCAGATCAAGACCGCTCAGATCAAGCGCGAGCAGCTTAGCCGGGTCGAGATACGCGTTCTGCCATCGGACGGCCCAGTGCAGGTGCGGGCCGGTCACGCGGCCGGTGGCGCCGCTCAAGCCAATAAGTTGACCTTTGACGACGCGCTGGCCTTCGCGCACATCGATGCGGCTGAGGTGCATCGACAGGGTGTAGAGCCCCAGGCCGTGGTCGATGACGACGATGTTGCCCTCGTAGTAGAGTCTGCGCGCCAGCACTACTATGCCGCCGTTCGCGGCGTGAATGGGCGTGCCTGGGTGTGCGCGGAAGTCCATGCCCTTGTGAACGCTGGCCAGCTCGCCGTTGAAGGTGCGCCGGGTGCCGAAGCTGTCGGTGGGCGGCGCATGCACGGGAGCGAGAAAATTGCCTGACCACAGGGGTTGGGGCGCGCTCGAAGCGAAAATTTTGTCCTTGAGCGCGACCTCAGCCTTGATCTCTACGAGGGCTGAAGGCGGCGGCTCGACGAACCTGGGAGCCACGGTGAGCACGCCGGTGCGGTAGTGACCGGGTTGAATCTCGACTGCGAGGCTAAGGTCGCGGGCGGAGCCGTTGGAGCCGTCGGAGCTGTCGGAGCCGTTGACCGATTCCTTAATCGCGAGCGTGGAGGGGCCAGCCGGCGCTTCCACATCGGCACCGGCAAGGGCGTACCAGCCGCGGCCGGATTGCGCACGGAAGAACTGCAAATTGTGGCCGAGCCACTGGCCCTCAAGCTTCGCATCTGCAGGCGCGTCCACGTGGATCAGTTCCGGCGAGCCGGCTTCGACGACGGAAGGCGTAAGGGTGACGGCGGTTTGCGCAGGTGCAGCGGCGGGGCTGGCGAAGGAGAGGAACGCCATCCCGAGGATGCAGCGGCGCGATAACGGAAGAGGCATCGGCTTCAGGATAGTGGATGGGCCAGGATGGCATGACACCGGGATTGCGGGGCGCGACGCGGCCGCAACCGGAAAATGCCGATGGCTGGCAAGAAATTCATCGAATTGCCGTAATCCACCACAAACCGGGTTCGTCTACCGGACTGAAGGCAGGCGCTTCTAGCAGGAAGCGAGACAGGTGTTTCTACCCGGCCGCAGATCCTTCACGCCGCGACGGCCATCCGGGCCCCGAAATCTTCGAGCATATCTCTTCTCCTGCGGGTGTTCGTCTGCCTGGAATCTCTTTTCCGAATCAGGTTTCAGAAGTGAGACAGGAGGTCTTCCATGCGCAACATTCGGATCGTTCTGGGACTTGCGGCTTTGCTTTTCGCCTTGCAGGCAAGT
>JASIJX010000438.1 GCA_030049955.1 Acidobacteriaceae bacterium | reverse complement strand
GGAACGACGTGGAATTCCGGCACCTGCCCGCCTTGCACAATCACTGTGCTCACGCCGGCTACGCGGTTAAGCGGCGGCTTCAGGTCGTAGGTGGCTATCTCCCACAGCTGTGTTTGCGGCACAGTGTCCGAAGTGAGGCTATAGCCAAGAATCGGGAAGGTAGCAAACGTAAGCCGCTTGGTGGTGATGCGCACGGTGGGCGGCAGCTCCTGCTGGACATTGGCCAGGGCTGCATCGACTAGCTGCAGCGAGGTCACCATGTCCACGTTCCAGTTGAAGAACAAGCTTACCTCTGCCGACCCGCGGCTGGTTGTGGAGCGCACTGTTTCGAGACCGGGAACGGAGTTGACCGCGTCTTCGATGGGCCGCGTGATCGTCACTTCCATCTGCTCGACGGGCATCACGCCGTTGTCGACGGCAATCACGACGCGCGGAAAGTTCGTCTCGGGAAAAACGGAGATGGGCACGCGGAACGCGCCGAAGATGCCGGCAACGGTGAGCACTGCGGCAAAAAAGAAGATGGTGCGCGTGGAGCGAGCCAGCCAGAAGGATTGCTGAGTCCCGGTTTCCACAGGCGGACGGGCCGAAATGATTTCGCCCGGAGTCATTTGCCGTCTCCGGCTGCGTCGTCGGCAGCGGACGGGCCGACCTTGATCTTAGTTCCGGGATCGAGGCCGTAATCGCCGCTCGTGATCACCTCGTCCGTGGATGCGATCCCGTCGAGCACCTGCACGTCTTCGCCGTCGTTGATGCCCAGAGCGATTTTTTTTGGCTGCGCCGTGCCGTCGTCCGCAATTACCATCACAGATTTGCTGCCGTCTTCCGCGGTAAGCACGGCTGAAAGAGGAATCTTCACAGCGTCGGCAACGGTGCGGCCGGTGATCGAGACCTTTACCGGCGTGCCGACCTTCAGCTTGCCGGAGTGGTTGTCGATCGTGAGCCAGACTTCGAGCGTGGTGCTTCCTGGATCGAGCGCCGGGCTGATCATAGAGACCTTCGCCGGAATCGCTTGCTGCACGCCGGGCGCATGCACCTGGGCGGCTGCGCCCAGCTTGAGCTGCTGCGCCTGTGCCTGCGCAATGTGCGCCTTGGCCAGCAGCGTGTTGGTCTCCATTACGGTAATAAGCGGCGCGCCGGCGGCTGCGGTTTCGCCCGCGAAGAGCGGTCGGTCGGTCACGTAGCCATTAATGGGGCTGCGAATCTCGGAATAGCTTACCTGGGCTTCTGCGCCTTCGAGTTTGCCCTCAGCGGAAGTAAGCTGGCCCTGCGCCTGTTTGAGCGCCGCTTCACGGGTCACGCTCTTAACGGCTTCAAGGTGCTTTTCGGCCGCGTCGTAGACTGCCTGCGCCTGAACCAGCGCCGCCTGGGCGGTATCAAGATCGCGCCCCGGAATTGCGCCCTGGGCAAAGAGCTGCTTGCGGCTCTTCACAATGCTCTGGTTCAGCTCCAGATTGGCCTTGGCCTGCGCGAAGTCGGACTCGGCCTTGAGCGTGTCTTCCGGCACCTGCGCCTTGGTCGCCGTGGCGTATGCCGCCTGCGCGGCCTCATAGGCTCCGCGATTATCTTCAGCGGCAGCGGTAAGGTCGCTGTTCTCAAGCGTGGCCAGCAGCTCGCCGGCATGCACTCGCTGACCGCGCTGCACGTAGAATTTCTTGACCGGCGCGGTGATCTTGGGCTCAATCGCGGCCTGCGCAACCGGCGCCAGGATGGCGTCGGCCGTAATTTTTTCAGAGACCGCCCCGCGCTCCGGCTGCGCGGCCTGCACCGTGACTTCGGTCTGCGGCGGTTGATCTTTTTTGCAGCCGGCGAAGAGCGCAAGCGGCAGAACGAACGCGGCGAGAATCACCCGGCGCGTGTGCTGCATGGCGCGTTGCGAATTGTGGATCGTCCTGTCGGTCATCGTTCCGTGTTTCCGTGGGTCATGATTCGTAGGCCCCGAATCTATCGTTCATGGGTTCATGGGTTCACATGGTCCCAGTGAGAGTCTGCAAGTTTGCGCGGGCATTTTCATAGCGCACCCGGCCATCTTCGCGCGCGTTCTGGGCCAGCACGTAGGAATTCTGCGCGTCCACGACTTCCAGCACCGTGCCCTCGCCGCCGCGGTAGGCCAGCTCTGTCAGCCGCAGGCTTTCGGCCGCCGTGGCGACGCTCTGATCGAGAGACGCAAGCTGGTCGCGCGCGGCAGCGGCCTCCGAGTAGGCCTCATCGAGTTTTGCAACCAACTCACGTTGCGTCGCGCTCAGCGCCACTTGCGTCGACTGACGCCGAATCTCACTCTGCTTCACGCGCCGCTCGGTCGAGAGCCAATCCCACACAGGAATATCGAGTGTAAGGCTGGCGGAGTATCCGAGATTTCGCACTCCATCCGGGCCGTTTACGGCAAACTGCGGCGCGTCGATGCCGTAGGTTACGTTCATGCCGATGTCCGGCAGATAGGCGGCGCGCGCGGCCAGTACGTCGGCATTGCTCGCATCGAGCGCGGACAGCGCGCTGCGCAGCTCCGGGTTGTTCTTCGCCGCCGCCGCATCGATATCGTCGCGCGAGGCCAGCGGCGGGGCGGTCTCTGGCGCGCTCAACGTATAGGGCGTGCGCGGATCGGGAAACAAAAGCACGCCGAGCTCCAGCCGCGCTTTTTCCGATTCCACGCGCGCATCCTCAAGCTCACGGTCGCGTCCCTGCTCTTCGAGCTGCGCCTTTACTACGTCGGCGTGCGCGGACTCGCGGGCCTGCTCGCGCTCCTCGGTGAGCTTGGTAAAGTCCGCCGCCTCCTGCCGCGCGCGCTCGGCAATGGCGAGCTTGTGATCGGCTGCCAATGAGCCATAAAAGAGCGAGGTAACGGCGGCAACCAGGCCGCGGCGCGAAATTTCGAGCTCTGCCGCGGTCTGCGCCTCTACTGCCTGGGCGCGGCGAATCTCGGCAACGTTTGAAAGGCCGATGGTTTCGTTGGCGGAAAGCTGGCTGGCGTACTCGCGTACGGCGTTGTTGGCGATAAACCGCGGCGCCGGCTGCGAGGTCACGCCCTGGCCCGCCTGGTTGTGCAAACCGTTTGGCTGCGTGTAGAGGCCCTGGTTGTGATACACGGCGCTGGGCAGAATGCCGGCCCACGCGTTGGTGCGGTCCAGCGCCGAGACTTTGCTATCTGCCTTTGCGGCGACGTAGGCGGGGTCGCTTTGCTGGGCTCGCTGGATCGCCTCTTCAAGCGTGATGACGGCAGGTTGGGCTACAGGTTGGGCTACAGGTTGGGCTACAGGTTGGTCAGCGGCGGCCTGCCCAGGCATAACCTGTGCTTGAACCGGTTGCGTACCCACGCTGGTCGCAGAAGACTGTGCCATAGCGGTAGCGGCGAGTACGAGGGCGCCTAGCGCTGCCGGCGCGAATTTGCCGCAGACGCGCGTAAGCATTCCCCTGCTGTTGACCTGACGATTCACTGTGAGAAGCATACAGGAGCGCCATTTACAGTCTATTGAATAAGGGCCGTCTTCAGGAATTGCATTGACTTAGGCGCACGGCCTGAAAAAGCAAATCTATGTGCGTCCGTGTACTCGCGCTTCAAGCCAGTCGAGCGCGGGCTTCTGGCTGGCGAGGATGCGTTGCCGGGCTTCGTCGAGGAGAAACCACGCGCCGCGATCGACCTCCGGGATCTCGATGCGACGGCCGGAGCGCGGCGGCCATTCGATCTCGCATCGATTGCTCACCATGGCGGCGGGGTCGCAGTTGATGCCAGACCTGGTTTCATTGAGCGCCCATACACTCACCAGCTTGCCGCCTGCCTGTCGCAGAACGCCCAATTCAAGAAAATCATCGCGGCGCCCGGACTCGGCAAGAGCAAATCCCGTTTCTTCGCGGAACTCGCGGACGGCTGCGGACAACCCATCCTCGCCAGCAGCGTACTCGCCCTTCGGAATCGACCAGGCGCCGAGATCTTTCTTCGCCCAGAACGGCCCGCCGGGATGAACTAGAAAGACTGCCGGCTCGCCCGTTCTGCTCTCGCCGGTATCGCGCTCTCCGGTTATACGTTCATTCACGCGGTAGAGCAATAAGCCTGCGCTTTGTTTAGGCACGGGAATATTCTACGCAACATGATTTTCTCGATTAGAAAGTGCTATCGGGCAACGAGCGATATCCGGGGTATAATTGCGTTCCATTCCCGTAATGTGAGGGCGCCGCAATGTCAGGCATGGCCCAGCAAGTCTTAGATGAGGCGCCCAAGGCGCTCATCGCAGCTCTCATACCCGCATTTCAACTGCTTTGGAAGTGGTTTAAGAACCGCGATCTTCAGGCACGCAAAGACGCGCTGCGGACGCGAATTGTACAACTTGCTGACCAGAAGGGTTCCCTTGCAAAGGTCCATGAGTTGCCGCACGGCAATGAGCTGGTGGACGATCTCGATAAAGAGTTGACTGATTCAATGGAGAGACTTGCCACTCTCAGAGTGGCCGTGGCCGCGCCGCCAAAGAATCCCTCCGACAGGCCTTTCGTGGCACGGCTGTTCTTACTCTTTGCACCTTCGGGCTTTCTTGCATGGACTCTCCACACTCTGTTTTTCGTGAACGTCGCCATCCTTGGATTTGGGCTCATTGGCGTTCTGGCAGACTGGGGCGAGGATCCGGATAGTCCTTATGGACTTCTCGGCCTTGCCATCTTCGCAATCCCCGCCTTCGTGTTTCGAGCGATCGCTATCAAAATCGCAAAGGCGCAGACCCAGCGCCCTGGAATCGCGTGATCGGGTCGCGTGATTGGGCCGCGTGATTAAGTCTGCGGCTTTCTCCTGGTTGGCTCATCCTCCTTCGAGTGCATTCGTGTATGTAGGAAAAACAGCGCCTCCGCGTGAGGCCGCTCCTGACACACATGCGTAGGCGTTCCCCTACAGGTTTCGTTTAACCGCCGTCCAGTCTATTCCGCGTGCTCGAAAGAAGGAACCGTCTTACCGCTCGATTCACAGCCGAAAGTGGTTGACTGCGGCGGCAGCCAAGGCATCACAAAAGCAGACGTGCCGCGAGGAACGTAAGTATCGTGGCGGCTGATGAAAAGCGGCTGGGAACGGCGCGCCGCAGGCGAGGCTCTGAAGAAAGCCGGTTCTGGTTGCTGCGCCGCCGACCCGCCAGGAAGAAAGGAGGACGAGATGGCACAACTGGACGCGCATACCGAAGTTTCCAATGCGATGGTCACACCGATGGATCGAGTTGCCGTGGGAGTGGAAGGCCTGCGGATCGCATTTGTGAATGTCTTCGGAGTGGCGAGCGCGAACGGTAACTGGACACTTATCGATACGGGTCTTCCTTTCTCTGCGGGCTTCATTCGCAACTGGGGTGAGCGGCGCTTCGGCGGACCACCTTCGGCTATTGTGCTGACGCACGGGCACTTCGACCACGTAAGCGGCGCAGCGGAGCTGGCAAAGAGCTGGAAGGTGCCGGTCTACGCGCACCCGCTGGAGTTTCCCTACCTTACCGGCGAGCGCGAGTACCCAGCCCCGAATGTGAGCGCAGGCGACGGGTTGATGTCAGCGCTTTCGCCCCTGTATCCGCGCGGGCCCGTAGACTTGAGCGCATGGCTGCGACCGCTGGCCACCGGTCCCGGCGCGGAGTATTTGAGCCCCGCAGAGGGCTGGGTGATCATTCACACGCCGGGGCACACGCCGGGCCATGTCTCCCTGTTCCGCTCCGCCGATATGGCGCTGCTGGTGGGCGATGCCTTCTGCACTACCCGGCCGGAGTCGTTCTTTGACGCTGCCATTGCGCAGGCAGCGGAGCTGCACGGTCCGCCGGCCTACTTTACCGTCGACCCACAGCAGGCGGCCAGGTCAATCCGGGTGCTTGCCAACCTGCACCCGCGGACAATTGCGCCCGGCCATGGGAGACCACTCCGCGGCGCAGAGCTCAGGGAAAAGCTGCCGCTGTTCGCTGCCGAATATGCCGGCGAGGTCGCTCCGGTCGACACTGCAGAGTTTGGCCCCGGCCGGGCGGATGCGTAGGCGCCAGGCGGTCACCAGGACTCCGGGGCGCCTGGAAGTTAGTCTCTGGGTGTAAATTCCTGCACTCGGAAAGAAATTCTAGTTTTTTATTTTCAGCAGGCTGGACGCTATCCTCAAAAATCGGAAACTTGACAGAGATTTTTGGCAGAGCAACCCTCAGGAACTTCTCGCTTAGCTGGCAAGCGCCTTACCGAGCGTGACGTACGGCCTGCGGGCGATCGTCTCCGCGAACTACATTTGTGTCCTTCACGCTCGAAGCCGGGCGATCTGCCTCGCGCGGCTCCATCGGGCGCTGTCGGTTGACGCTTCGGCAGGGTGGATCGGGAAGAGGTGGACGCTGACCGCGCGGTTTGTGGGCCCGTTCGCACATAAAATTTCCTCCCGCTTGGATGCACCCCGGCAGGTTGGTGAGCGGAACGGGTTCGACGGGCAAATCCTGCTGCAGGTCTGGTTCTTCGCCCGCGAAAAAATCAGTGGATGGTTGGCTGCAGCAGGTTCTCGTGACCGTTGCCGGAAACCGAGTACTCCATCTTGCTCAGCTCCTCAGGGCTCAGGTTGGCCGTTCCGCTGCCGGGTAGAAACACCCGGAAGCAGGTGTAGTTGCCGCTCGCGCCGCGATAGGAACGGCAGGAGATGCGGCCATCGTACTTCTGGATGATGCCCTTGCTGATCCACAACCCCAGCCCCGTTCCTTTGGTCGATTTGGTGCTGAAGAACGGCTGAAAGAGATGGCGCGCGTCCTCAGGCTTGATGCCGCTGCCAGTGTCGACGATCGCAATGACGATGCCGCGGCGTCCGGTAGTAAAGTCAGTGGCTTCGCGCACCGAAACGCCCAGCGTTCCTCCCTCCGGCATGGCCTGGATGGCATTGCTGATGAGGTTGAGGAAGACCTGGCGAAGCTCGACCGGAAAGCCGCGGACAAGCGAGGCCGAATAATACCGCTTGCATACGGTGATGCGGCTAATCTTGAGCGCGCGCTCCTGCAGGCCGAGCACGTCTTCGAGCAGCTCCGGCACGAGCACCGAGATGGGCTGCTTGGATTCGCGATAAAAGCTCAGCGTCTGGCGGGTGATGTGGCTCACGCGCTGCAGCTCCTGCTCGGCCATCTCCGCGCAGCGGCGCGCTTCTTCGTCGAGCGAGGGATGGTTGCGCAGCAGATAAAAAATATTGGTGATGGCAGCGAGCGGGTTATTGATCTCGTGAGCAATGATGCCGGCCACGCGGCCCATTGCGGCCAGCTTCTCAGTTTCGCGCAGCACATCTTCAGCCTTCATCTGCGCGGTAATGTCGCGGTTCACTTCGAGCACACCGTTGCCTTCTTCATTCATCGACTTACGGCACGCAATAACAACTTCAGAGCCGTCGCGGGTCTTCTGCACCAGGTTGCCCTGCCACCAGCGCTGCCTTTCGAGAGCCTTCTGAATTATTTCGCGGGGGACGGGGAAAACCGTCTGCAACAGCGTGTGGACATTACGGCCAATCACCTCGTCGCGTTTCCATCCGTAGACTTTTTCCGCGCCCTCGTTCCAGAACTGGATGGTATCGTCCAGACCGCGCACCATAATGGCTTCGGTGGCCAGATCGAGCAGCTCGGCGCGCTCGCGGTATTGCGCTTCGCGGCGGCGCAGCTCCTCGGTGCGCTCGGCCACCACGCGCTCCAGGTTCCTGTTCATCGCTTCAAGCTGGCGCGTTTTGCGGTGCAGGTCGACGAACACACTGATCTTTGCGCGCAGCACTTCGGGAATGACCGGCACGCTGATGTAATCCACCGCGCCGCTGCGGTAACCCTGGATGCGATCCGAGTCGGTTAAGTGCACACCGGAGATGAAGATAATTGCCGTCTTCTGAAAGCGCGGATGCTGGCGAATCACGTCGGCAAGCTCGAACCCATCGACATCGGGCATCGAAACGTCCATCAAAACCACGGCAACATCAGTCTTCAAAAGGATGTTCAGCGCTTCACTCGCGCTGTTGGCCTTGATGAGATTCTCGCCAAGATCACCAAGAATCACCTCATAGCTCAACAGTTTGGCGGGCTGGTCATCCACCATGAGAATGTTGACTTTTTCGTCCGCAGTCATCGTTTGTGTCTCCTTGCGATCGACCGGAGGCCCGGCAATTTTATATCGTCTGCGAAACGACCTGCGCAGGGTGAAATTGCCCCGTCTGTATTACATCGTGCGGCCGGATATTGTCTTAACCCGTGCCCATACCTATAAGTTCTTCCAAATCGCATAAATTTACCAGGGCCACCCCCGCGCGATCCCTGAGCCTTTTTGTTTTCAGCGGTGCAGCCACATGCGCAGCGCTGAGAGAAGCTGTTCGGTGTTTACGGGTTTTGCCAGATACTCTGAAGCTCCGGCTTCCAGGCACCTCTCGCGATCTCCCTTCATGGCCTTGGCAGTAAGCGCGATGATGGGCAGCCGCCTTAAGGCCGAGTTCTGGCGGATGACCTGCATGGTCTCGTAGCCGTCCATCTCCGGCATCATGATATCCATCAGCACGATGGCCAGGTCGGGAGTCGACTCGATGATCTGAATCGCCTCGCGGCCTGTGCCTGCCGAGAGCACTTGCATGCCGCGCCGCTCGAGCACGCTCGAAACTGCGAAAATGTTGCGCACGTCGTCGTCGACCACCAGCACCTTACGGCCCACAAGAGCGTCATCGGACTGGTGCAGCCGGTCGAGCATACGCTGCTTCTCCGCCGGCAGATCGGTGATAACGCGGTGCAGGAAGAGCGCCGTTTCATCGAGCAGGCGCTCGGGCGATTCCACGTCCTTGACGACCACGCTGCGAGCCAGCGTGTGGAGCTGATTGTCTTCGTCGGGCGTGAGCTCGCGGCCGGTAAAGACGACGACGGGCACGTCCTTGAGCCGGGGATCGTCGCGCAGCCGCTCTAGCACCTCAAAGCCCGACATGTCTGGCAGGCGCAAGTCGAGGACCACACAGTCGTATTCGGTGTCGGCCAGCTTGAGCAGCGCAGACGCGCCGGAGCCCGCCACGTCGATGTCGATGTCGTCGTGGCCCAGCAGCTCGCGCGTGCTTACCTGCTCGGCCGGGTTGTCCTCCACCAGCAGCAACTTCTTGCGCCGCTGTTTCGAGTACTCGCGGATGCGGGTAAGCGCAGCGTCGAGATCCTCCTTGCTGGTGGGCTTGGTGAGATAGGAGAACGCGCCGCGCGCCATGCCGTGGAGACGGTCTTCATCGAGCGTGAGCATCTGCACCGG
>JASIJX010000055.1 GCA_030049955.1 Acidobacteriaceae bacterium | reverse complement strand
TCCACCGTGATCTTGCGGCTTAAATCGCCGCGGGCTACTGCCGTCGTCACCTCGGCGATGTTTCTCACCTGCGCCGTAAGGTTGCCGGCCATGGCGTTTACTGAGTCGGTCAAGTCCTTCCACGTTCCGGCCACGCCCGGCACTACCGCCTGGCCGCCGAGTTTGCCTTCGGTGCCCACTTCGCGGGCCACGCGCGTAACTTCCGACGCGAATGACCTTAGCTGGTCCACCATCGTGTTGATGGCTTCCTTGAGCTGCAGAATTTCGCCGCGCACATCTACCGTGATCTTGCGCGACAGATCGCCGGAGGCCACGGCTGTCGCCACTTCGGCGATATTGCGCACCTGGCCGGTGAGGTTCGAAGCCATGGAGTTCACTGAATCGGTCAGGTCCTTCCACGTTCCGGCTACGCCCGGCACCACAGCCTGGCCGCCCAGCTTGCCCTCGGTACCCACTTCGCGGGCCACGCGCGTCACCTCGGCCGTGAACACGCCCAACTGCTGGATCATGGTATTCACAAGATTGGCCGAGCGCAGGAACTCGCCCTCGAGCGGCCTGCCATCCACGTCCAGTTGGACTCCCTGGGTCAGGTTTCCCTGGGCCACGGCGGCGATCGCGCGCGTCACCTCGGTGGTCGGCCGTACCAGGTCCTCCACCAGCGTGTTTACCGAGATCTCCATCTCGTCCCACGCGCCGCGGCGGTGCTCCACGCGGATGCGCTCGCGGGTCTTGCCTTCCTTGCCAACGGCCTGACCCACGCGCTTCAACTCCAGCGCCATCTGCTGATTGGCTGTGACAATCTCGTTAAAACTGTCGGCAATCTTGCCCGGCAGCCCGGTCCACGTCACGGGCAGCCGCACGCTAAAGTCGCCGTTCCTCATCGTCTCAAGGCATTGAAGAATTGTAGGCAGGTACTCGGCTGCCGGTGACTCAAGCATTGCAACCTCGGTTTGGCCCGCTTCTGGAGATGCAACTTCCTCTCCCTTTTGCCCGTTCATGGAACGCTGTACGGTAGTCTCCATGGACTCCATAGACTTGTGTACTCCTGCGAAGGAAGCTGCGAAATGGGATAGATCACTAGGTCAGGAAAATAGAGACCGCAGATACCCCCGCGCGCTACATCCTACGTGTGGGAAACTTTAGGTGGGATGCCCGGATTTTTGAGCAGGTTGCCCACCGTCCCCTGATTCAAAAGAAATCCGTGGCTGCGGCGCACCGTTTGTAGGCGCACCGTTTGTAATGGATCGGCGAGAACTGACCTAACAAAGCAGAAGAGCTGCCAAGGGTGCGGTTACCTTTGGCTTTCTTTAAGATGCAGGGCCGAATCACATTGGCCACAGACTGCGCTTGTCGATTATTTTAATAAACCTTGTCAGGGGTTTCCTTATCTTCGATCGCAGCCAACCTTACAGCGTGTCCGTGCTTCCAAGTACCGTAGAAACTGAAACGAGTAAATCGCAAACGATGGCGCCGGCTCATCCTCCCAGCCAGGGCGCCATGTAACGAGCAGCCCTCCCCAATCTCCCCGCGACGAGATACGCCGAGACGAGATCCGTCGAATCGCGGCGAACTACTCAATCCTCGCGAGATATACGGCAAACCACTTCTGCGGATCGGTCCACCGCTCGACGGCGGCAAATCCGGCCGTCGCCAGCAGCGCCTCCGCCTGCCCGGACGCGTACTTATAGCTGTTCTCGGTGTGGATCGTCTCGCCGGCATCGAATTCCAGCGTCATTCCAAGCGCGGCCAGCTGCACCCGCTGCGCAGCCAGGCTTTCGAGATGCATTTCGATCCTTGACTGGCTCGCGTTCCACACCGCCCGGTGCGCAAACGCCTCGGGCTCAAAATCCCCGCCCAACTCGCGGTTGAGCCGCACGAGAACATTGCGGTTGAAGGCCGCCGTCACCCCGGCCGCATCGTCATAAGCGCCAACCAGAATCGACTCATCTTTCACCAGGTCCACGCCCAGCAGCAGCGCATCGCCGGGTATGAGCCCCGCGCGCACGCGATCGAGGAGCAGCGCGGCTTCATCGGGCTCGAAATTGCCGATGCTCGAGCCGATGTAGAGCACCAACCGCCGCTCGCGAAGATGACCGTTTAGAGAACCGTTGCCATGACCGTTGGCGGGGCCGTTCAGGTTGAGACTTGATCCATGCGTGTAATCCATCACGCGCGGCAGCACGCGCACGCCGGCAATCTCCCGCTCGATCCGTTTGCGCGCGCCCTCAAGCGCACTAGCCGAAACATCGATCGGTTCGTAAGCCACCGAGCCCTGCCGCTCGACCGCGGCATGGAGCAGCAGCCGCGTCTTCTCGGCGGACCCGGCGCCCAGCTCGGCTATGCGCAGACGCATGTCGCCGCCGGCGGCGGCAATCATCTCTTCGGCATGCCGCGCCAGGATGCCGCGCTCAGTGCGCGTCAGGTAATATTCGTCCAGTTCCGTGATGGCGTCGAAGAGGCGCGAGCCGGCCTCATCATAAAAGAGCCACGCCGGCAAACGCCGGGGTGGCGCGCTGAGGCCTTCAAGCGCGGCGGACGCCACGCCAGGGTTCACCGCGAGCTCTAAAGTAGGAAAAACAAATCCTCGCATTGTCTTCGGTTGGATGCAGTAGCCCGCGATGTGAAGGCTTTTTTTCTGTGCAGACTTGCTAACTTGCTGACTGGTCTTCTACCGCGCCAGCCGGATGCCCGAGAACTGCCAGCGCGTCTCCGGCGCAAAAAAGTTGCGGTAGCTGGCGCGGATGTGCGCCGCCGGCGTGACGCATGAGCCCCCACGCAGCACCATCTGCCCGCTCATGAACTTGCCGTTGTACTCGCCGAGCGTGCCTTCAAGCGGCCGGAAGCCGGGATAGCCAAGATAGGCGCTCGCCGTCCACTCCCAACAATCCCCAAACTGCTGCGCAGGGCCTTGGTTTTGGACGGGAATTGCCGCCGCGGGACAAGGCGCCAGCCGTCCCGAGTCCAGCAGGTTTCCCTGCAACGGCTCGTTCCCGGCCGCCGCTTCCCATTCGGCCTCGGTCGGCAGCCGGCAGCCGGCCCAGCGCGCGTAGGCATCGGCCTCAAAGAAGCTCACCTGGCTTACCGGCGCATCGGCCATCTCTGCCAGAGTTTTCGTCCCGCGCAGCGTAAAGATGCGGAAGTCGTCGTTCTCCTCCCGGTCCTGCCCGCCCTGTTTCGTCCAGTAGAGCGGTGCGCGCCAGCCGTTGGCTCCCACCGCGTCCCACCCCGCAGAAAGCCACAGCTCCGGCCGCCGGTAGCCGCCATCCGCAATAAATTCAGCGTATTCGCCGCAGGTCACCAGCCGGTTGGCCAGCGCATACGGCTCCAGCCAAACCCTATGCCGCGGCAGCTCGTTGTCATAGCAGAAGCCGTTGCCCGTGTGCCCAATTTCCCGCAAGCCGCCCTCAAGCTCCACGAAATTAAGGGGTTGGCTCTCTCGTTCCCTTGTTCCCTTGGTCCCTGCCAGGGTCCCCGGCGAGCGGTCTTTGCTCGCAGGGGTGGCTTGGTCCCTGCCTTCAAGTTCCCTGTAGGCCGGTTTCAAGGGGTTGGTGTAGAAGGCATTCAAGATGTCGGTCAGCAGCAGCTCCTGGTGCTGTTCCTCATGGTTTGCGCCCAGTTCCGCGCGGCGCACCACCTCAGGGTTCGCATCGGTCTCAAGCAAACGTTCCATCCCGGCATCCACATGCTCGCGGTAGCGCAGGATCTCCTCAAGCCCGGGACGCGAAAACGAAGCCCGCAGCCGCTTCTCCGGGAATTCGGAAAAGCTCTGGTAGTAGCTGTTGAAGAGCCAGGGAAAATCCGGGCGAAAGAGCCGGTAGCCGGGTAAAAACTCGCGCAGGATGAAGGACTCGAAAAACCATGCGGTATGCGCCAGGTGCCACTTGGCAGGCGAGGCCTCAGGGCACGACTGCACCATCATGTCTTCCGGCGTGAGCGGTTCGCAAAGGGCTAACGTGCGCCGACGCACCTGGCGGAACCGTTCGGCAACCCCTGCGGCAATATCGGATTGCACGCGTTCCGCAACCATCCGTTCCATGGTCAACCTCCCGCTTGGGGTTACCTCGCCTGGCCCGCCACGGGGTCCACTTTGAGCGATAGTGTACCTCGAACCGACAAATTTCACGCTCGCCTGATAAATTTGGCATGTTTTTTTTCACGCCAAATCTGCCGGTTTGGTGTTCTAATTTTTTGTACGGTTTCTTCAGCCGTTCGCCCCTTGTATTCCTTCGCCCTTCGACTGCTGCGGAGGGAGGCTCATGGTGAGGCCCGATTCATCTCGCAGGCTCCTGATTCTGTTTCTCGCTGTGTGCGCGACCCCTTTTTGTGCGCTTTTGACCGCACAGGCTCCGGACGGCCAGCGCGCACCCGCCGACCAGGCTCCCGCACCGGCTTCCAGTTCGATGCTTCCTGCGGCCACTACGCCTCAACCTGCTGCGGGAGTCCCAACCACACCCACTACCCCGCCGCCAACCTTGCTGCCCGCAACCCCCGAGCAGCAAGGCGACGCTCTCGAAGCGCGGCAGCGCTATCAGGCTGCCGTTGCCGCCTACGCAAAGGATCCGCACCCGTCGGCCGATGTCTGGAACAAGATGGGCATCGCCTACCAGATGATGTTCAACACCAGAGACGCTGCGCGCTGCTACCGCGAGTCGCTCAGGATGGAGCCAAGGAATGCGATGGTGCTGAACAATCTGGGCACGCTGTATGACTCGGCCAAGGAGTACTCGGCCGCCGAGAAGATGTACCACAAGGCACTCAAGCTCAAGCCCGATTCGCCCGTCATCCTCAAGAACCTGGGGACCAACCTGCTGGTGCAGCACAAATACAGCAAAGGCTGGGACGCCTACAAGCGGGCCATGGCTCTCGATCCCGGCATCTTTCAGGACCACGGCAGTCCCACGGTGTC